>NZ_DATLXO010000064.1:0-28295 GCF_035575815.1 Iamia sp. | reverse complement strand
GGTCCGCAAGGCAGCCGGCATCGACTTCGTCGGGTTGGATCCCTCGACCAGCTGGATGATCGCCGAGGTCGAGATGGACGAGCCGGAGCTCGGCATGCGCCGCGAGGGTGGTGGCATCGGTCCCGTCAACCGGGCGGAGGGCGGGGGACCGTTCCGGGTCGTGCTGACCGAAGGGCACATCGAACACACCAGCGAACCGACCCTGGGAGATCTCAGAGAGGCACTCATCGGCGCCTACGGAACGGACTTCGGGGTGCGCAGCCCGACCTGGATCTCCCGTTTCACCGACATGAGCCGGCAGGCAGCCTCCTACCGCCACGGCCGTGTGCTGCTGGCCGGGGACGCCGCACACGTCCATCCCCCGCAGGGCGCCAAGGCCTCAACACCGGCGTACAGGATGCCGTGAACCTGGGATGGAAGCTGGCCCAGGTGGTCAACAAGACATCACCCGAGAGCCTCCTGGACACCTACCACGCCGAACGGCATCCGCTCGGTGCCCGGGTGTTGCACAACACCATGGCGCAAGTCGCGCTCAGCAGCCCCGACGACCGTCACCAGGCCCTCCGCGACACCATGACCGAGCTGCTGGGCATGGACGAGCCGCGCCGGCGCATTGCCGCGATGCTCTCCGGTCTCGACATCCACTACGACCTCGGAGACCGACACCCGCTGCTCGGGCGGCGCATGCCCGACCTCGACGTGCAGACCGCTGACGGTCCCACGCGCGTATTCACCCTGCTGCACGACGCCCGGCCCGTGCTCCTCAACCTCGGTGGACCCGGCGGTTTCGACATCTCTCCCTGGGCGAATCGAGTCCGGTTGGTCGACGCCAGGCACGATGGCACCTGCGAGCTCCCGGCCCTTGGCGAGATCGCTGCGCCCCCGGCCGTGGTGATCCGACCCGACGGGCATGTCGCCTGGGCAGGAGACCTCACGGACCCAGAGCTGCCTCAAGCACTTGCGACCTGGTTCGGAGCGGCCACTCCGGCTTATCTGTGACGAGTACGTCGACGAACTGAAGCGAGAGGGACTGATCTGATGGCACGAACCAAGTTCTCCGACCTCCGCAAGGAGGTCACCGATCTCCGTCTGGGTGCTTCCCTTCACCGTCGTCGCTGAGATGCGGTTCGGTGCCGAGGTTGCCGGGTGCCCGCCGGCGAGGCGTCCTCGACCGGCTCATCGCAGCCGCCGGCGTGGTCCCTCCGCTGCGGCTGGATGAGCGCCAGCGACCAGCGCTGGAGCAGATGCGCCTCGCCCCGGGGCCCGATGCGCTCCGTGCCCGGTGAGCGCGAGCCGGCAGACGCACAGGGTGCCGACCAGTCCGGCGATGAGCACACCGATCTCTGGGCTCGACCACGCCTTCACGCTGAGCGACAGGAGCGCAGCGACCACGAGCATCGATCGCATGCCCCACCGCCACTCGGTGGTGCCGCCCAGCAGCGCCCGCTGCTCGATCGGGGCGACCCGCCGCACGACGGGGACGAGGACGGCCAGGTTCAGGAGCAGGAACGGGATCTTGGTCCACCACCAGGCCGTTGTCCCCGGCTCGACGGTGGGGATCAGGTCGACGGCGTAGGCCACGCCGGCGACCAGCACCGCCGCGGTCATGTGCCACAGGTACACCGACATGGCCACCGCGTTGGCCGCGATCGTCAGCTGCCACCCTCGGGTCGACCGTTCGAGCCACCGGGTCACCGACGGGGCGAGCGCGGCGGCGGTGAACGAGTAGGCGAGGCCGAACAGGATCAGTGCGGTCGACGGCGGGTGGGTCGGGCTGTGCTCGAGCCCTCCGTGGTGGAGCATCACCGCCGGCCACGGGCCGAGGTTGACCGCCGCGAGCGCCAACGCCCAGAAGGTGGCCGCCAGCGCGGTGAGGGCTCGTCCCGTCGGCAGGCGCCCGTCTTGCCACGCGAACCCGGCGATCTGGAAGCCGAGCCAACCAATCACCCAGTTCGCCTGCGGTACGACCGGGATGCCGGCAAAGCGGGCCGCTTCGGCGACGCCGAAGAGCACGACCAGCGCCCCCACGACGAGGCGTGGCCGGGACCGGAACCAGCGGAAGGTGAACGGTGCCAGTGCGGTGTCGATCGTGTAGTTGGCGAGAAACCAGAGTGGGATGGCCGCTCCGGCTGCGCCCAGCGAGACGACCCCGAACCCACCGACGGCAGCACCGACCAGGAGGGCGACGGCCCAGAAGCCGGCCAGGGCCGCCGCCGGGGTGACCATGCGGTGGAGGCGGGTGGCGATCCAGTCGGCCGGTCGGACGCCCTTGCGCTCCGCGGATCGGAGCGACGTGGCCGACGCGAACCCTCCGACGAAGAAGAACAACGGCATCACCTGGCCGATCCAGGTGATCCAGCCGTACTCGGGCGCGAAGTCGAGCAGGTTTCCGCCGGCGAGCTCGCCGTCGTCGAGCACGGCGACCATGACCAGCCAGTGGCCCACCGCCACGATGGCCATCGCCGCGGCCCGGTAGAGGTCGACCGCACGGTTGCGGTCGGTGGGCGTGTGGGTCGCAACGGTGGCTGCGGACACACGCGCCCCGTCGGGATCGGACATGGCCGTCGTTGTCATGGGGCCAGTGGGCCACGATGCGCCGCCCCCCACCATGCGGGTATGCCCCCAACGACGGGCGGGGGATCCCTGGGGTGCCCGTTGACCGCGGTGACCCAGGCCCCGCCGAAGCCCCACAGCCCCAGCTCCGCGCAGAATGCGTGGCCCCGAACGCCGCGGTGAACACCGTGACGACGAGCGACGCCCCTCGGAACGACCGGGACCGGAACAGGTCGGGGTCGATGAGCGGGTCGTGGTGCCGAAGGCAACGTCGGACGATGTACGTCATTGGGACGGGAGTGGGACGAGTCGAAACAGATGAGAGAACTCGTCTCACGGTGTCGGCGAGGGCCTCGGTCAGGTGCCGACGTAGGCCGCGAGGTGCTTGCCGGTGATGGTGGAGGGGGCGGCGACGAGGTCGGCGGGTGTGCCCTCGAAGACGATCCGGCCGCCGTCGTGGCCGGCGCCGGGGCCGAGGTCGATGATCCAGTCGGCGTGGGCCATGACCGCCTGGTGGTGCTCGATGACGACGACCGATTTGCCGGAGTCGACGAGCCGGTCGAGCAGCCCGAGCAGCTGCTCGACGTCGGCGAGGTGGAGGCCGGAGGTCGGCTCGTCGAGGACGTAGACGCCGCCCTTCTCGCCCATGTGGGTGGCCAGCTTGAGCCGCTGCCGCTCGCCGCCGGACAGCGTCGTGAGCGGCTGCCCGAGCGAGATGTAGCCGAGCCCGACGTCGGCGAGCCGCTGCAGGACTTTGTGCGCGGCGGGGATCGCCGCCTCGCCATCGGCGAAGAACTCCTCGGCCGCAATCACCGACATCGCGAGCACCTCGCTGATGTCGCGGCCGCCGAAGTGGTAGTCGAGCACTGACGCGTCGAACCGCTTCCCCTCGCACTCGTCGCAGACCGAGCTGACGCCGGCCATCATCCCCAGGTCGGTGTAGATGACCCCGGCGCCCTTGCAGTTGGGGCAGGCGCCCTCGGAGTTGGCGCTGAACCGCGCCGGCTTCACACCGTTGGCCTTCGCGAATGCCTTGCGGATCGGGTCGAGCAGTCCGGTGTACGTGGCCGGGTTGCTGCGCCGTGAGCCCTTGATCGCGGCCTGGTCCACCGACACCACGCCTTCACGTCCGGACACCGAGCCGCGGATCAGGGAGCTCTTGCCCGAGCCCGCCACCCCGGTGAGGACGATCAGCACACCGAGCGGGATGTCGACGTCGACGTCCTGCAGGTTGTTGGTGCTGGCGCCGCGCACCTCCAGCGCGCCCGACGGCGTCCGCACCGACTCCTTCAGGGAGGCTCGGTCGTCCAGGTGCCGCCCGGTGAGCGTGCCGCTGGCCCGCAGCCCCTCGACGGTGCCCTCGAACACCACCTCGCCACCTCCAGCGCCGGCGCCGGGGCCGAGATCGACGACGTGGTCGGCGATCTCGATCGCCTCCGGCTTGTGCTCGACGACCAGCACCGTGTTGCCCTTGTCGCGCAGCTGCAGCAGCAGGTCGTTCATCCGTGCGATGTCGTGCGGGTGGAGCCCGATCGTCGGCTCGTCAAACACGTAGGTGATGTCCGTGAGCGACGACCCGAGGTGGCGGATCATCTTGGTGCGCTGCGCCTCGCCGCCCGACAGCGTCCCCGCCGACCGATCCAGCGAGAGGTAGCCCAGCCCGATCTCGACGAACGAGTCGAGCGATTGGCGCAGCGCGGTGAGCAGCGGCGCCACCGACGGCTCGTCGAGGCCTCGCACCCACTCGGCGAGATCGCTGATCTGCATCGCACAGGCGTCGGCGATGTTGACCCTTCCGATCTTGGAGGACCGAGCGGCCTCGTTGAGCCGGCTGCCACCACAGTCAGGACACACGGTGAACGTCACCACCCGCTCCACGAAGGCCCGGATGTGCGCCTGCATCGCGTCGACGTCCTTGGACAGGAACGACTTCTGGATCTGCGGGATCAGCCCGGCGTAGGTGAGGTTGATGTCGTTGACCTTGATCTTGGTCGGCTCCCGGTAGAGCAGATCGCCGAGCTCCTTCTTGGTGAACTTGCGGATCGGCTTGTCGGGGTCGAAGTAGCCGCAGCCGCGGAAGATGCGGCCGTACCAGCCGTCCATGCTGTAGCCGGGGATCGTGAGCGCGCCCTCGTTGAGCGACTTGCTGTCGTCGTACAGCTGCGTCAGGTCGAAGTCGCTCACCGATCCCATGCCCTCGCACCGCGGGCACATCCCACCCGTCCGCGTGAACGAGCGCTTCTCCCGCATCTTCTTGCCGCCCTTCTCGATCGTGACGGCACCGGCCCCGCTGATCGTCGCGGTGTTGAAGGAGAAGGCGTTGGGCGAGCCGATGTACGGCTCCCCGAGTCGACTGAAGAGGATGCGCAGCATGGCGTTGGCGTCGGTGGCGGTGCCGACCGTGGAGCGAGCGTTGCCTCCCATCCGCTCCTGGTCGACGAGGATCGCGGTGGTCAGCCCGTCCAGCACGTCGACATCGGGTCGGGCCATCGTCGGCATGAAGCCCTGGACGAACGCGCTGTAGGTCTCGTTGATCAGACGCTGCGACTCTGCGGCGACCGTGCCGAACACCAGCGAGCTCTTCCCCGAGCCCGAGACGCCGGTGAAGGCTGTCAGCCGGCGCTTCGGGATCTCGACGCTGACGTCCTGGAGGTTGTTCACGCGCGCGCCCACCACGCGGATCAGGTCGTGGCTATCGGCAACGTCCTGCGCAGGCGACTGCCTGTTCGACTTCTTGGCCGTGCTCATCCTGTCTCCATCTGTCGGGCGGAGGCCGACTGGCGCGGTCTCACCAGTCCCAGCTGCACCTCTGACCACCAATCGGTCGTCGGGAAGATCAGCAAACTCAAAAGTATTCGGACGTCAGGCTTGCGCGATTCGGACGAGGTTGCCCGAGGGGTCGCGGAACGCGCAGTCGCGAGCGCCCCAGGGCTGGGACGTCGGCTCCTCGAGCACCTCGGCGCCCGACGCTCGGACCTTCTCGAACGTGGTGTCGAGGTCGTCGGAGCGGAAGATCGCAGCCTGCAGCGACCCCTGCATCACGAGCGACAGGAGGGCGTCGCCCTCGGCCTGCGAACGACCGCCGTGCGGCTGGGACAGGACGATGTCGACGTCCTGTCCCGGGGCGCCGACGGTGACCCAGCGGAAGCCGTCGGACGCGACGTCGTTGCGGACTTCGAGGCCGAGAGCGTCGCGGTAGAAGCCGAGCGCGGCGTCGGGATCGTGGACGGCGATGAACATTGCGGAGATGGTGACTGCCATGCAAGGACCGTAGGAGCGCCGACCCGTCGCGTGCTTCTCCGATCCTGCTCGGTGCCGGGCGTCGGGCATCCGCGCGTCGGCGCCGCCCCGTTCGCGGCCGATCCGTCGGCGCCGGTCGGCAGCGCTCAGTCCGTGACCGTTGTACGCCGCGGTCGCGTGGCGACCATGCTCACGCACGCTGGAATGACCTCGTGGTCCGTGTGGTCGCGCGCGCGGTACTGCGACGGCGTCTCGTCCACGATCTCGGTGAAGCGCGAACTGAACGAGCCGAGCGACGTGCAACCGACGGCGACGCAGGTGTCGGTGACCGACATCCCCTGACGCAGAAGAGCCTTGGCGCGCTCGATGCGTCGCGTCATGAGATAGGAGTAGGGCGTCTCGCCATACGCGGCACGGAACTTGCGCGAGAAGTGCGCGGGCGACATGAGCGCGGCACGCGCCATGGCCGGGACATCGAGGGGGTGCGCGTAGTCGCGGTCTATGAGGTCGCGCGCCCGCCGCAGGTGCACGAGGTCGGCCATCTCCTCCGGCGTCATGGCGACGACGGTACGCGACCGGTCGCCCCCTCGGGGTCAAGAAGACGGGTCGTCTCCGGGACGCCGTGCACGAAGACGATCACGACCCGCACCTCGCCTGCTCGGTGTGCATGGTGATGCGAGCACTGCTTCGGTCGGGTCGTCCTGCGGTCCTCATCGCTCGGGCCCTGCACCCGCGAGGCCGAGCTGGCGGAGGATCGTGCCCGAGTCGAAGTACACCCGCTCACAGGTGATGCGGTCGCCTGCGAACTCGAACACCGCCGCCATGCGGCAGCGAAACTCCCGGCCCGTCGGAGGGTGGCCGGCGAAGTCGCCGCACGGTCGCGTGTGGCGCCACGTGAAGGAGCGCCTGGGCAGGTGGGTGCGACGGTGTCATCCTCGGGGCATGCGCCTGGTGGATCTCAGCCACGACATCGAGCACGGGATGATCACCTATCCCGGCCTTCCCGGGCCGGACATCGGAGAGCATCTCACCTTCGACGCCTCCTGCGAGCAGTACGCGGCCGGCACCGAGTTCACCATCGGGCGCATCAGCATGGTCTCCAACACCGGCACGTACCTCGACACCCCCGCCCACCGCTACCGAGACGGGCACGACCTCGCCGGCCTACCCCTGGAGCGCTGCGCAGACCTCCCCGCCGTCGTCATCGACGCTGACGGGCCCATCGGAGTCGATGCCTTCTCCGATGTCGCCGTGAGCGGCACAGCGGTTCTGCTTCGCACCGGGTGGGACCGACACTGGGGCACCGAGCGCTACGGCGACCCCGGACACGCCCATCTCACCGCAGACGGTGCTCGCGCCTTGGTGGACCGGGGAGCGGCCCTGGTCGGGATCGACTCGGTCAACATCGACGCCACCACCACCGGTGAACGGCCCGCGCACAGCCTCCTGCTCGGCGCCGGGATCCCGGCGGTCGAGCACCTGACGCACCTTCTCGAGCTACCTGCCACCGGGGCCCGTTTCACCGCGGTCCCACCCAAGGTGCGCGGACTGGCCACCTTCCCCGTGCGAGCGTTCGCCAGCGTTCCATGACCCCGCGCGCTTGCTGCTCGGGTTCAGCGACCCAACGGTCGCCGTCATCATCGATGTCGGAGAGCACCGCGACGAGAACATGCGGCGCGTCGATGCGGCGCGGGGTGAGAGCCGGGCGGGCGTGAGCGAGACCATCGGTGTCGCGTCGTCGGTGGGGGCCGGCACTCCTGACCCTCGGTTCAGTGACCTTTTCGCTGTGACGGAACAGAGCCCCTTCCCTTCCAGGGCCCGCTGCGACCCGACGAGGTGGCCGGCCGAATCGGGGCCCGCCGCGACCTGGCCGAGCGCCTCACCGACCGGCGCCTCACCGCCGGCCTGGGGCCCCGCCGCTACGGCAAGACCAGCCTCCTGCTCCGGATCCCCGTCGATGCCGTCAACGAGCACAAGGCGCTGGTGGCCGGCGTGCGCTCCTGAACGGGTTGCTCCTGCGACGCCGGACCGTGCCGAGGGCCCCACGCTAGGTTCCGCCGATGGCGTTCGAGACGGTCACCGGGTACTGCTGGCCCCAGTCGGTCGCGGGCGGGGCGAGGGTGGGGCTGCACCTGTCGTCGGCCGGGGGCCGAGACGTGGCCGTCGAGGTCGCCCGCGTCGGGTGGCAACGCGAGGTCGTGTTCACCGACACGGCCGTTGCCGCTGACCACCACCCCACGCCCACCGGCGCCGACCGGGAGGGCTGTGGGTGGCCTGCCGCGCTCGTGCTCGACGTCGACCGGGGCTGGCGCAGCGGCTACTACGAGGTCGTCCTCGACATCGACGTCGACGGATCCCGGCGCCGGAGCCACGCGTTCTTCGTGGTGCGCCCGCCCACGGGCGCGCCGGCGGCGCCGATCCTGCTCGCCCTGTCGACCAACACCTGGCACGCCTACAACGACTTCGGCGGTCGCAACCTCTACACGGGCGGCACGGCGGTCTCCCTGCAGCGGCCGATGTCGCCGGGCTACCTGCACAAGCCGCCGGGCGCCGGTCGACGCGTCACGACCGTCCACATCCCCGACCCGGAGATGGCGGCCCACCGGGGTTACCTGCAGCTGAACCACCTGTCGCCCTACGCCGGTTCGGCGGGGTGGCCGGACTGGGAGCTTCCCTTCCTCCGGTGGGCCGAGCGCGAGGGCTACACGATCGACGTCGTCACCAACGCCGACCTCGAGGACCATCCCGGCCTGCTGGCCGGACCGGGCGACGGCGGCTACTCGCTCTTCTTGTCGGTGGGCCACGACGAGTACTGGTCGAGCCCGATGCGTGACACCGTCGAGGGCTTCATCGGACGGGGCGGCCACGCCGCATTCCTATCGGGCAACACCTCGTTCTGGCAGGTGCGCCTGGAGGACCCGTCCCCCGAGGGCCCGGCGGCGACGATGGTGAGCTACAAGGGCCGCTTCAAGTCGGACCCGGTGTACGGCACGGACCGCGTCGGCGAGCTCACGAGCATGTGGTCCGACGAACTGATCGGGCGGCCCGAGAACCTGATGACCGGGGTCAGCTTCGCCCGTGGCGGCTACCACCGCATCGGGAGACGGGCCACCCGTGGCGCCGGGGGCTACACCGTCCACCGCCCCGACCACTGGCTCTTGGCCGACACCGGCCTGGGGTACGGCGACCTGCTGGGCGCCGAGAGCACGACGGTCGGCTACGAGTGCGACGGGTGCGACTTCACCTACCGCGACGGGCTGCCGCACCCGACCGGCGTCGACGGCACACCGATGGACTTCACCATCCTCGGGACCGCGCCCGCGCCCCACTTCACCCGGGAGACGGCGACCCGGCCGCCCCCGCCCGACGAGCCCTCGGAGGTGGAGTTCATCGCCGCCCGGGTCGCTGGCGGCGGCCGCACCCCCGGCGATGTGGCGCGCGTCGCTCACGGTCACGCCGTCCTCGGCACCTACACCTCGCCGGCCGGGGGCATCGTCGTCACCTCGGGCAGCACCGACTGGGCCCACGGCCTCGCCGGACACGACGAGCCGGTGGAGCAGATCACCCGCAACCTGCTCGACCGCCTCGCCGGACCGCCGGCCGACTGACGGGCACCCACGCTTCGCACCGAGCTGGGATGGGGGGTTCGAGGCGGGTGTGGTCCGGGCGTGGGGACGGGTCCTCACGCACCTTCACGAGGGAGCTCCTGCGAGCCCGGACCCGCCCACGCCGCCGGGTGCGGGGTACGTGAGCCCGAAACCGAAGGGGAACGCCGCCTCCACGCCGAGGTGGTCGAGGAGCTTCTGGCCGTGGAGGGGCCCGTACTCGATGCTCGTGGCGTTGCGGTCGAACGGCGGGAGGTGGTCTTCGCTGGTGGGGATGGCGAAGGGCAGTCGGCCGGTGGGGGCGCGGTGGCCGAGGACGATGTCGGCGAGGGCGTGGCCCCCCTCCATGCCCGGGTACCAGAGGATCACGATCCCGGGAACGAGGTGACGCCACTGCTCCATCAGCACGGCACTCGAGCACATCAGGACCACCACAACCCGGGCGTTGGCGGCGGCCGCGGCCTCGATCAGCGCCTCGTCGTAGGGGCGCAGGGTGAGCACGGCGCGGTCGCCGCCCTGGCCGATGCCCGGACCGGTGTCGGTGGCGGGCTGGAGCGCCGCCCCGAGCGGACCTTCGAGCTCGTGCGGCAACGGGGGGAACAGCCCGGCGAGCTCGGGGGTGTCGGCCAGGCCGACGTTCTCGCCCTCGTCGTCATGGGTGAAGCCCACGACCAGCAATACCACGTCGGCGTCGGCGGCCACGGCGGCGGCGGTGCCGTGGTCGCACCCGTCGTCGTACGCGAGGTCGACGCCCGTGGGTCCCAACGCCGCCCGCAGCCCGTCGAGCGGCGTGACCACGTAGGGCGGGCGAACGGCGCTGGACTCGCGATCCCCTGTGTTCTCGGTGGCCGCCAGCCGACCGATCACCGCGATCTGCGTGATCGAGGTCGGATCGAGCGGCAGGACCGGGGCGCCAGCGACCGCTTCGTTGCGCAGCAGGACGATCGAGCGGGTGGCCACCTCGCGTGCGAGGGCCCGGTGCTCAGCGCAGGCCACCACCTCCGGTCCGTAGGGCTCGCCATCGGGGGTCCCGGCGAACCGCAGCTGCTCGCGGAGGAGGCGTTGGACGGCCTGGTCGATCGTCGCCGTCGACACGTCACCGGCGACCACGGCGGCGGCGAGGCGCTGGTCGTGTTGCATCCGGAACGGCATCTCCAGGTCGAGCCCGGCGTTGACGGCCGTGGCGCTGTCGCGCAGACCGAAGACGAAGTCCGACATGACGAACCCCTCGAACCCCCAGCGCTCACGGAGGGTGGTGGTGAGCAGCTCCCGGTTCTGGCCGCACCACTCGCCGTTCAGCGAGTTGTACGCGGACATGACCGAGGCGACGCCGTCGCGCACGATCCGCTCGAACTGCGGCAGGTAGACCTGCTCGAGCACGTCGTCGGTGGCCGTCACGTCGACCTGGAAGCGGGCGTCCTCCATGCTGTTGAGCGCGAAGTGCTTCACACATGCCATCACGTGGCGCTGCACGCCCCGCACCAGGGCCGCGCCCATCTCCCCGACATGGCCGGGGTCCTCGCCGTAGGTCTCCTGGGCCCGGCCCCAGGCCGGGTGGCGCAGCAGGTTGACGCAGACGCCGGCGAACAGGTTGGCGCCCTGGGCGCGGGCCTCTCTTCCGATGGCCTCGCCCACCCGCTCCTCGAGGTCGGGATCGAAGGTCGCGCCACGGGCCATGGCGACCGGGAAGCACGTCGAGCGGCCAACCGTCACGCCGCGAGGGCCGTCGGTGAACCGGATGCCCTCGATGCCGAGCCGCGGGACGGCACCGGCGACGTAGGGCGTGAGGTTGTACCCCTCGGCCATCATCTCGATGAGCCCCGGCCAGAACTCCTGGTCGCCCGAGAGCATGCCGAGCTTCTCGTCGAGGGTGAGCTGGTCGCAGAGCTCCGCCGCTCGTTCGTCGATCTTGGGGGAACGTGCGCCGAAGGCCACCTCAGCGCCCCTCCCGCAGCAGCTCGTGGCGGTCGTCGGCCGGAACGCGTAGAGCGACGGTGACCACGAGCCCGACGTTACCGGCCAGATCGACGGGTCGAGCCCGCCCGTCGTCGGAGGCCCCTGTGGATCTTCTCGGTGTGGATACGGTGCAGGGATGACCGAGGAGCGGGAGGGCCCGGCCCGAGCACTGGGGTGGGGGCGCCGGCTTCGCGACGCCGGACCGGAACCCGATCCGCGGTTCACGTTCGCCAACGAGCGGACGTTCCTGGCGTGGATCCGGACGTCGCTGGCGATCATCGCCGCCGGCCTGGGCGTCGATGCCATCGCGACCGACCTGCCGTCGTGGGGACGGCGCTCCCTGGCCTGCGCCCTCATGGTGCTGGGAGGGGGCATGGCGGCGTCGTCGTTCGGGCGGTGGTTGCGTGCCGAGGTGGCCATGCGGCAGTCCGCGCCCCTGCCGCTCAACCGCCTGGCGCCGGTCGTCGCCTTCGGGCTGAGCCTGGGCGCGGGCCTGGCCATCGTCTTGGTCCTCACCCGCCGGTGACCGTTGCCCCGGGACCGTGGGACGACGGTCTGCAGAACGAGCGGACGACCCTCGCCTGGTCGCGGACGGCGCTCTCGATGGTCGCCGTGGGCCTGCTGGTCGCCCGGCAGTCGATGAGCGCCGTGGTCGGCGGTGCGCTCTTGATCGTCGTGCTCCTCGTCGCGGTGGCGATGGTGGTGGGCGCCGACCGCCGCCACCACCGGCGCACCGAGCGTCTCCACGCCGGCGCGGCCGTCGGTGCCCTCGCCGAGGTCGTCGCCGTCGCGGGCACGGCCCTCGGACTCGCCCTCTGCGGGTTCGTCGTGGTCCTGACCTGAGCGCTCCAAGACGGGGCGCGCCCGTCCCCCGGTCACGTCCGCGGTGCGGCGGTCGGGAGGCCGACGTCAGCTGTCGGCCGACGGCGACACGATGTGGCCGACGGTCGGGTCGGCCCGGTTGTCGAGCAGCTCGAGGTAGGTGCGACCGATGGCGTCGGGGCCGGCGCCGTGTTGGAAGGTCATCCACCCCCCGGCCCAGGGTGCGAAGCGGGACCAGGCCTCCTCGAAGCTGCGATCGAGCACCTCGGCTCCCCACTCCTGGCTCCGCTTGGCCACCTGGTCGGGCGCGAAGAAGAACGTGGGCGTCGGCCCCACGAGGTCGCCGGCCCCGGCATCCATCTCGTCCCAGTGAGTGCCGCCCAGGATCATGTCGTGGCGCAGGTCGGTGCCGTAGTGACGATGCACGCTGGTGCGCACCGCGGCCGAGCCGGAGACGTCGACGTACACCGCCGGTCCGGGCGGGAGCGCGTCGGCCTGGTCGTAGGCGAGGACCCGGTCATAGACGCCGAGCCCGGTGGTGAAGCCGACGTTGCCCGCCGACGTCAGGCCCACGACCTCGACGCCGACCCGCTTGGCGACGCGGTGAGCGACGCCCAGCGCGGTCTTCGACGAGGCGCTGGAGAGCACCAGAACGGTGGCGCCGAACCAGCCGTTGTCGGCCAGGAAGTCGTCGACGAGGAACGACGTGAAGAACAACGGGTACAGCAGCATCCGCTGGTCCTCCGCGGCCGAGCCCCCCTCCCCGCCGGGCGGGGCGAGGGTGTAGCGGTTGTAGGCGGCGGCCATCGGTGACCGGTGCGGCGCGGCGTCGGTGATCGAGCGGGCATCGACCCGGCCGACGGTGATGACCAGCTCGTCGGACATCGGGAGGAACCCGAACACGCGGGTGCCCGTCGCTACCCCTTCGTGGCGGGACTCGACCACGGTGGCGTACCCCCAGACCGGGACCCGCCCCCAGCCCTCGTCGGCGGGGAAGAAGTCCCAGTAGTGCAACATGTCGCCGATGACGGCGTAGGTGATGTTGTTGGCGCTGAGGCCGAAGCGCTCGATGCGAAGGCGGGCCTGACCGGGTTCGAGGGCCTCGGCGGGCCGATCGACCACCTGGGTCCGGTGGAGGTCGGTGCGGTTGACGTGCAGATCCATGGCTGTCCTCGGAGGGGAGGGTGGTTCAGGGAGCGTCCCTGGGGGGCAATGGTCGCGCGCTCGTCGGCGCGAGCCTGGTCGAACCCGACGCTCGGGCCGATGCTCGAGGGTGACGATCTGCTCACCAACCCTTCAAGTGTCGTTCGGCGTCTCGCCACCGGGAGGTGGTCGGCCCGAGAGGTGCCCTCCCTAGGTTCGGAACCGTCCCACCCAACCCCCTTCGGAGGACACCCATGACCGACCTGACCGACCTCGACCGCCGCTCCTTCCTCAGGCGTGGCAGCGTCCTCGCCGGCGCCACCATCGCCAGCACCACCGTGCTCGCCCGCTTCGACGCGGCATCCGCCCACGCCGCTCCCGGCGGACCCGACGGCAAGGGCCGGGGCCCCGGCAAGGGCCGCGGTCCTGGTCGCGGGCCCCGCGGCGCGACGGGTGGTCCGACGCATTGTGGAAACCGATCTCGTGCCCCTCGTCCTGCAGGCGGATTGCCCATGCCCGGTAGCCGGGGTCGGCGCAAGTCTGGCCTCCCGTGGTCGGTGGACCCGCGGGGGCGACGGGCCACACCGACTTGGTGACATACATCCCCAGGTCCGTGAGCACGTCGTAGACCGGAGGGCCGTTGACAACCGTGGTGCGGTCGGTGTCGTCGAAGATCGTGAAGGCGAAGCGCCGGCCGTCGGGCCAGGCGACCGCGGAAGGGAGCTCGCTCATCCCCGGTCGCCACCGAGTAACGGGCCCGGGCGGGGGGTCAGGATCCGGTAGGCCTGAGCTCGGCAGCAGCCCACGCCTTGAGCCGCTTGTAGTCGACCTTGCCGTTGGGGGCCCGACCGATGGTGTCGATGGCGAGCAGCCGCTTGGGGGCCTTGTAGGAGGCGAGCCGACCCTTCACGTTGGCGATCACGTCGGCCTCGTCGAGCTCGACCGCCGGGCTCAGCTCGACCACGCCGATGATGGCCTCGCCGAACCTCTCGTCGGGGACGCCGACGGCGACGGCGTCGATGATCGAGGGGTGGAGCTTCAGGGCCTCCTCGACCTCCTCGGGAAAGACCTTCTCGCCACCGGTGTTGATGCACACCGAGCCGCGTCCGAGCAGGGCGATCGAGCCGTCCGCATCGACCTGGGCGAAGTCGCCCGGCACTGAGTAGCGCTTGCCGTCGAGCACGACGAAGGTCGCCGCGCTCTTGTCCGGGTCCTTGTAGTAGCCGATGGGCTGGAAGCCGCCGACGGCCACCCGGCCGATCTGGCCCGAGTCGGGCACGACGTCGGCGCCGCCCTCGTCGATCACCCTCGTGTTCTCGCCCACGGTGAACGACGCGGTCTTGACCTCGGCGCCGGCGGCGGAGATGGACTGGCCCATGCCCACCGCCTCCGACGAGCTGAAGGCGTCGATGATCATGGCGCTGCTGGCGTGGGCCAGGAGCGTCTGCTTCACCGGCTCGGAGAACATCACGCCGGAGGACGTGATGGCGAGCAGGCTGGCCAGGCTCCAGCGGTCGGGATCGACCTCGAGGGCACGGTTGATGGGCTTGGCGAAGGCGTCGCCCACGATGGCGATGAGGTTGACCGCCTCGCGGTCGATCGTGTCGAGCAGCTCGACCACGTCGAGGTTCCGGGACTCCAGGGTGACGACGGAGCCGCCGCCCGAGAGGACGATGAGCTGGGTCATGCAGCCGGTCCCGTGCATGAGGGGACACGCCGGGAGCCCGACCATGCCGGGGCCGGTGACCCGGGCCCGCACCGAGTCGAGGTCCGCAGGGCCCTCGCGGACCTCGCGGTCGATGGCCGAGCCGACGAGGTTCCGGAACAGGTCGTCCTGGCGCCACATCACGCCCTTGGGCATGCCGGTGGTGCCGCCGGTGTAAAGCATGTAGAGGTGATCGCCGCTGCGCCCCCACGGCGCGACGACCCGATCGGGGTGGCTGGTGGCGGCGCCCTCGTAGGGGGTGGCCCACTCCGGGCAGGGACCGGAGCCGTCGTCGACCCAGAGCCACAGCCGGACCCGGCCGACCCTGTCGCGGATGCGCTCGATGGTCCTGGTGAAGGCGCCGTGGAAGGTGACGGCGACGGCATCGGCGTTGTCCCAGAGGTACACCAGCTCGTCGTCCGCGTAGCGGTAGTTGGTGTTGACCGGGGCCAGCCCGGCCTTCCACACGCCGAACATCGTCTCCAGGTACTCGGGACCGTTGTAGAGGTACTGGGCGACCTTGTCCTGCTCGACCACCCCCGCCTCCAGCAAGGCGTGGGCGACCCCGTTGGCCCGCTTGTCGAGCTCCCGCCAGGTGGTCCGACGCTCGCCGTGCACCTGGGCCGGCGCATCGGGGATCTGCTCGGCGATGGTCTCCCAGACCTCGGCGAAGTTCCAACCTGCGGTGGTCATGGGCGGGGGCTCTCCTGGGCGTGCGAGCGTCGGAGCCGGAGTGTAGGGGGCACCGTGCCAGCGCCGTGATGCCCGCCCGAGACCAGGGGCAGCCTCGTCCCGGTGGTGCCGTAGCATCCGCGACGCGAGGCGGGCCGTGATCAGAGGGAGGACGCGACGATGGGTGCCGTCGAGAAGCTGGTCGTCATGGGTCAGGGGTACGTGGGCCTCCCGCTCGCGGTGCGGGCCGTCGAGGCCGGCTACGACGTGGTCGGCTTCGAGGTCGACGCTCGGCGGGTCGAGGAGCTCGCCGCGGGCACCTCCTACGTCGAGGACATCAGCGATGACCGGCTCGCGGAGGCGCGGGCGACGGGGCGATACCGGCCCAGCCTGGCCGTGTCGGACCTCGAGGGCTTCGACGTCGCGGTGATCACGGTGCCGACGCCGCTGCGCGACCGCCAGCCCGACCTCAGCTTCGTGGTGTCGGCCGCCGAGATGCTCGGCGGAGCCCTCCGCCCGGCCGCGACGGTCATCCTGGAGTCCACGACGTACCCGGGGACCACCGAGGAGCTCGTGGGGGCCCGCCTCTCCGAGGTGTCGGGCCTGGCGGCGGGCCACGACTTCCACCTCGGGTACAGCCCCGAGCGCATCGATCCGGGCAACGCCACCTGGACCCTCGAGACCACGCCCAAGGTGATCTCCGGGGTCGATGCGGCGTCGCTCGCCGCGGTGAAGGGGTTCTACGACCGGATCGTGGAGCGCACCGTGGCTGTCTCGAGCCCCAAGGAGGCCGAGATGTGCAAGCTGCTGGAGAACACCTTCCGCCACGTCAACATCGCGCTGATCAACGAGCTGGGATTCCTGCAGCAGCACGCCAGCGAGGTCGCCCCCGACCTGACCGGCGTGGCCGCGGCCGACGGTGTCGTGCTGCTCGTGGACCACGACGGCACCGACCTCGGCCCCCTCACCGACGCGCAGTGGGTCCTCGACACGCGCGGCGTGTTGAACGGTGCCAACGTCGAACGCCTCTGACGGGCCGATCTCACCGTGGAGCCGTCGGCGGCTCGTCCAGACCGAGGCCGGCCCGCCGGTAGGTGCAGGCCAGAGCGTCGGCGAACTGCTGAACGGTGTGCCGAGCGACGAAGGCGTCGAACACCGCGGGTCGGCTCTGGAGCTCGATGACCCGGGGCTCGGGCATCGGCAGGGGGACGTGTTCGAGCTTGCGGCGCAGCAAGCCCCGCACGAGCCATAGCAACTCGTGCTGCGCTCGGGCCCGCGGCCGCGACCGCAGCCATGGCCCGAAGGTAGCCGTCCTGGCGCGCCGAATCGGTTGCGTCAGACCCGCGCCCACGACCGGTGGGCGCACCGGCCATTGCCCTAGGTTGCCGGCGTGGATCTCGAGCTTCCCGGCGACGACGACCCCAGGAGGGTGGCCGTGCGGGCGTGGCTCGCGGATCATCCGTCGCCCTCGGGCCGGGAGCTGGCGGGTGCGGGCTACGTGGCGCCTCATTGGCCCCGGCCCTACGGCATCGACGCCGATCCGATCCACCAGATCGTCATCGACGAGGAGCTGCGCCGGGCCGGGGTGAAGCGGCCCTCCAACCCGATCGGCATCGGCTGGGCGGGCCCGACCCTGCTCCACGCCGGCACCCCCGACCAGCAGGCCCGGTGGCTGCCCCGACTCCTGTCGGCCGAGGATGTCTGGTGCCAGCTCTTCAGCGAGCCCGGGGCCGGCAGCGACCTGGCCTCGCTCACCACCCGGGCCACCCGCGACGGCGATGAGTGGGTGATCGAGGGCCAGAAGGTGTGGACGTCGCTCGCCCAGCACGCCCGGTGGGGCATCCTCATCGCCCGCACCGACCCCCAGGCCTCCAAGCAGCAGGGCATCTCCTACTTCGTCTGCCCGATGGACGCACCGGGCATCGAGATCCGGCCTCTCATCGAGATGACCGGCGCCCACACCTTCAACGAGGTCTTCCTGAACGAGGTGCGCCTGCCCGCCGATCACCTGGTGGGCGAGGTCGACCGGGGCTGGGCCCTGGCCAAGGTGACCCTCGGCAACGAGCGCGTGTCGCTCTCGGCCGGGGGCGCGCTGTGGGGCATGGGGCCCCAGGCTGACGACCTGCTCGACATCGTGCGGGGCGCCGGTGGCGCGGCCGACCCGATGCTCCGCCAGCGCCTCGCCGGGCTCTGGACCGAGGCCGAGATCCTCCGCCTCATCCGCCTCCGCACCGTCACCGCCGCGATCAAGGGCGAGCAGCCCGGCCCCGAGGCGTCGATCCGCAAGATCCTGGCCGACGAGCACGGGCAGCGGATCATGGGCCTGGCCAAGGACCTGGCCGGAGCCGGGGGGATGCTCACCCAGGCCGGACCGTGCGGGTCGGCCGACCCCACGTGGGCGTTCGGCTACCTGTTCGCTCCTGCGCTGACCGTCGGTGGCGGCACCGGCGAGGTGCAGCGCAACATCCTCGGCGAGCGCGTCCTCGGCCTGCCGTCCGACCCGTCGCCGATGTGACCCCGAGTCGTCCCCCGGAGGCTCGGCGCGCGCCGCCCCCGACCTCCGTGTCCGCTGAGGACGCGCCCTACGAGCTCGTCGTCGCCGGGCCGGCCGCACGGGCCATCTCCGATGACCTCCCCGAAGCGGTCGCCACCGCGGTCATCGACCTCATCACGGGCCCGTTGATCGACAACCCTCAGCGCGTCGGCAAGCTCCTCCGCCACGAGCTCGAGGGCGTCTGCTCCGCACGGCGGGGTACCTTCCGGATCCTGTGCCAGATCAACGAGGCGGACCACGAGGTCGTCGTCCTTCGGGTCGAGCACCGTCGCTCCGCCAATCGCCGTCGGTAGGCAACGCTGCACAGGTCCCGTCGGCCCACGCCGGCGCCGATCCTCACCGCCGATGAGGCGATCGCCCGCGACGACGTCGAGACCCTGTTCGTGGGTCGCTGAGCTCAGTCGGCGAGGGTGACGGCCTGGTCGGTGGCGCGCTCGGCGGCGGGCGGGTCGAGCGGAACGGTGGCGTCGGGGTGGCGCAGGGCCCTCGTCGCCCAGCTCGCCGCGCCGAGGCAGGCCAGGCCACCGAGGGCGATGCCGGCCCGGGGCCCGGCGGTGTCGGAGACGAAGCCCACGATCGGGCCGCCGATGGGCGTGCTGCCGAGGAACACCATGGCCTGCAGGGCCAGCACCCGGCCCCGGAACTCGGGCGCGGCGCGCATCTGCACCACCGCGGTCGACGCGGTCATGAACCCGATGCTGGCGATGCCGAGCACCACCGCCACCGGGAAGGCGACCCAGAGCGCAGGAGCTGCGGCCAGCGCGAGCATGGCGGCGCCGAAGCCGGCGGCGGCCACCACGATCTGGTGGTTCGTCACCTCGGACCGCCGCGCCGTCCAGAGGGCGCCGACGAGCGAACCCAGGCTCAGCACCGAGAACATGACGGTGAAGGTGCCGTTGCCGCCGCCCAGCGGACCCATGACGAGCAACGGGATCGTCACCTGGAAGTTGAAGGCGAAGGTGCCGATCGCCGCCATCATCACCAGCGGCACCACCAGGTCGCGCTGTGAGCGCACGTAGCGGAGGCCGGCGCGCACCTGGCCCTTGCCCCGCAGGGAGGGGACCGTCGGGTGCAGCTCGGCGGTGCGCATGGCGTAGAGGCCGTAGAGCACGGCGAGGTAGCTGAGGCCGTCGATGAGGAACGCCCAACCGAACCCGACGGTGACGACGAGGGCCCCGGCGGCCGCCGGTCCGAGCACGCGCGAGCCGGTCATCACCGCGCTGTTGAGGCTGACCGCGTTGGCCACTATCTCCTTGGGCACCATCTCCACCACGAACGCTCGGCGCGCCGGGTTGTCGAAGGCGGTAAGCACGCCCTGCACGAGGGCCAGGGCGTAGATCACCGGCACGGTGGCGTTGCCGCTGAACACCACCGCGGCGAGCACCAGTGACTGCACCATGGCGCCGGCCTGCACCTGCATCAGCAGGCGACGCTTGTCGCTGCGGTCGGCCACGCTGCCGGCCCACGCCCCGAGCACCAGCACGGGGAGGAACTGGCAGGCGGTGAGCAGACCGATGGCCACCCCTGAGCCGGTGAGCTTCAGCACCAGGAGGGTCTGGGTGACCATCGTCAGCCAGGTGCCGGTCTGGGAGATCAGCTGACCCGAGAGGAAGAGCCGGAAGTTGCGGACGTGGAGGGCGCGGAAGGTGTCGCGGGCGCCGCCGCGGATGCGCCCGGTCACGTCGGGTCGACCTCATCCGCGGTGAGGGCCTCGAGCAGGGGGAGCAGGGCGGCGAGGCGGTCGACGTCGTTCGTCGGGAGGGCGGCCAGCCGGGTGGCCAGCCAGGCGTCGCGGCGACTGCGCATCTCGGCGAGGTCCTGGCGGCCGGCGGCGGTCAGCCGGGCCCGGTGGATCCGCCGGTCGTCGGGGTCGTGGATCTTCTCGATCAGCCCGTCGGCGACCAGCGCGGCCACCGCCTTGGTGACCGTCGGCGGAGCGACCCGCTCGGCCGCGGCGAGCTCGCCGAGGGTCGTCGGCCCCTGCCGGTCGAGGGTGGCCAGGATGCCGATCCCGGTGAGGCTGTGGCCCACCGCGGACTCCTGGCGCATGCGCCGCGACAGCCGCCCCACGGCGAGGCGCAGGCTCGCGGCGGTGCCGGCGAGATCGGCCGGCGAGGTGGCGCGAGGGGCGGGTGCGGAGGTCATCAGTTCACCAAACTAACGACCCTAGGCGCGAGCCCCTCACCGTTTCGGGATGGCTTCTGTCTCCCGGCTACGGTCCCGGCGTGGCCAAGCGAGACGACGCGCCCGAGGTCCTGCGCAAGGGCGACGAGGTGATCTGCGCCCGCGACCTGCGCGAGGTGCCCGAGGGCACCGCCGGCAAGGTGGTGCTGGTCAACGGGCTCACGTGGATCCGGTACTGGGTCAGCTTTGCCAACGGCGTGGCGGTGGGCTCCATCAACCGCCACGACATCGCCACGCCGGCCCAGTGGGCCCGGCGCCTCGAGGGCGGCGACGAGGTCGACACGGCCGCGGCCGGCGGCGCGGAGACCGCCGCCGGCGGGGCCGAGGCGGGCGGTGGAGGCGGTTACACCCACGGCGGCGTCCTCGTCCCCCAGCTGCTCATCGACCGCGCCAAGGCGGCTCGCGAGCGCCTCGGCGCCTGATCCGCCCCGCGGCCGGGTCCAGCCTCGGCCGGTAGGGTCGCCGGTCACCCCCCGTCTCACCGCAGGAGTCCCGCGATGCAAGTCAGCATGCAGCTCAGCTACTCGGGCGGCTTCAAGGAGTCGGCTCAGCAGGTCGCCGAGCTCGAGCGGGCCGGGCTCGACCTGGTGTGGGTGGCGGAGGCCTACGGCTTCGACGGGGTCAGCCTCATGGGCTACCTCGCCGCGAGCACCGAGACGGTCCAGATCGCCTCGGGCATCCTGCCGATCTACACCCGGACGCCCACCCTGCTGGCCATGACCGCGGCCGGTGTCGACGCCCTCTCCGACGGCCGCTGCCACCTCGGCCTGGGCGCCTCGGGCCCGCAGGTGATCGAGGGGTGGCACGGCGTGCGCTACGACAAGCCGCTCGGGCGCACCCGCGAGATCGTCTCGATCTGCCGCGAGGTCTGGGCCCGCGAGGGTCGCCTCCGCCACGACGGGCCGATCTACCACCTGCCCCTGCCCGAGGGCGAGGGCAGCGGTCTGGGCAAGCCGCTCAAGATCATCGCCCACCCCGTCCGATCCCGGATCCCCATCTGGATCGCATCGCTCGGCCCCAAGAACGTCGAGACCACCGCCGAGGTCGCCGATGGCTGGATGCCGATCTTCTTCCACCCCGAGAAGGCCAAGGAGGTCTGGGGCGACGACCTGGCCCGGGGCCACGCCAAGCGGGCGGCCGACCTCGACCCGCTCATGATCACCGCCGGCGGCATGGTCGCCATCGGCGACGACGTCGCCGGCTTCCGGGAGATGGCCCGCCCCATGATCGCCCTCTACGTCGGGGGCATGGGCGCCAAGGGCCACAACTTCTACAACGACCTCGTGCAGCGCTACGGCTTCGAGCAGGAGGCGGCCGAGATCCAGGACCTCTACCTCGCCGGCCAGAAGGACGAGGCCGCGGCCAAGGTGCCCGACGCCCTGCTCGAGGCCACGTCGCTCTGCGGTCCCGAGGGCTACGTGCGCGAGCGCATCGCCGCCTTCGCCGAGGCCGGCGTCACCCACCTCAACGTCATCCCGATCCCCACCGGCGACCAGACCCAGGCCACCCTCGTGAGCCAGGTCAAGGAGTGGTGCGAGGCCCTCTGAGGCCACGCACCGGCGCGGAGGGGAGCTCGGATGAAGGGGCTGATCCTCGCCGGGGGCCAGGGCACCCGCCTGCGGCCCATCACCCACACCCGGGCCAAGCAGCTCGTACCCGTCGCCAACACGCCGATCCTCTTCTACGGCATCGCCCACATGGCCGAGGTCGGCATCACCGACATCGCCATGATCATCGGCGGCGAGACGGGAGACGAGGTGCGCGACGCCGTCGGTGACGGGTCCCGCTGGGGCGTGTCGGTCACCTACATCGCCCAGGCGGCGCCCCTGGGGCTGGCCCACTGCGTGCGCCTCGCCCGCGCCTTCCTCGGTGACGACGACTTCGTGATGTACCTCGGTGACAACATGCTCCAGCACGGCTTGGGGGCCCTGGTGGCCAGCGGGGAGTCGGCCCGGGCCGGCGCCGCCCAGGACCCGTCCGCGGCTGGCGGCGGGGGAACGCCGCCCGCCGCCCACATCCTGCTCACCCCCGTCCCCGACCCTCATCGCTTCGGGGTGGCCGAGCTCGACGTCGACGGCGAGGTGGTCCGCCTGGTCGAGAAGCCCGCCGAGCCGGCCTCGGACCTGGTGCGCGGCCCGGCCGTGATCGGCCCCGGCGCCCAGGTGGTCGACAGCTACATCGGACCCTTCACCTCGGTGGGCGCGGGGGCGACGATCCTCGCCAGCGAGGTCGAGAACTCGGTGCTGCTCGAGGGCGTCCGCCTCGAGCGTGCCCCGCCTCGTGGACTCCCTGATCGGGCACGGCACCGAGGTCCTGCGCTCGGGTCGTTCCCCTCGCGCCACCCGGCTGCTCCTCGGCGACCACTGCGCCGTCGACCTCCAGTAGCCGTGGCCGAGATCACCCCCTCCCACCGCATCGACGGCGTCATCCTCGTCCGCCCTGACGTCCACCACGACGAGCGGGGACGTTTCGTCGAGACCTACCGCCGGGAGTGGCTCGCTCCCGGTCGGGAGGAGGAGATGGAGAAGGAGAAGGAGATGGTGCAGGCCAACCTGGCCGAGCGGTCGGCCGGGGCCATCGTGGGGCTCCACTACCACCTCCGCCAGGCCGACTACTGGCACGTGGTGCGGGGCCACGCCCGCGTCGTGCTCCACGACCTGCGGTGCGGCGGTCCCACCGACGGTGCCACCCTCGTGCTCGACATGGGCGAGGTGGAGGGTGGGGCGAACGACCACCTCGGCGTCTACATCCCGCCCGGCGTGGCCCACGGCTTCGCCTCGCTCACCGACCTCACCCTGACCTACCTGGTCGATGCCTACTACGACCCCGGCGACGAGCTCGGGGTCGCGTGGGACGACCCCGCGGTCAGCGCTGACTGGGGACTGATCGACCCGGTCCTCTCGGCGCGGGACCGCACCAACCCCGGGCGCGACGCCATCGACCCGAGGTGGCGACCCCGCGCCGGGCGGGGCTGAGGGTGCGGGTCTCGTCACCGGCGGTGCGGGCTTCGTCGGCTCGAGCTTCGTCCGCCACGTGCTGGCCACCAGCGACGACTCGATCACCGTGCTCGACGCCCTCACCTACGCCGGCCGGCTCGAGAACCTGCAGGGCCTCGACCCCCGTCGGGCCCGGTTCGTCCCCGGTGACATCACCGATCGCGCCGCGGTGGCGGAGGTCGTCGCCGGACACGACGCCGTCGTCCACTTCGCGGCCGAGAGCCACGTCGACCGTTCCCTGCTCGACCCGGACGTGTTCGTGCGGACCAACTGCACCGGCACCAACGTCCTCTGCGACGAGGCCCGCCGGGCCGATGTGGAACGCTTCCTCCACGTCTCGACCGACGAGGTCTACGGGTCGATCGAGGTCGGTGCCTTCCGGGAGGGCGACGCCCTGTCGCCCAGCTCGCCGTACTCGGCATCGAAGGCGAGCAGTGACCTCATCGCCCTGTCCCACCACGCGTCCCACGGGTTGTCGGTGGTCGTCACCCGGTCGAGCAACCAGTTCGGGCCCCACCAGTTCCCCGAGAAGCTGATCCCGTTCTTCGTCACCACCCTCCTCGACGGGGGGAGGGTGCCCCTGTACGGCGACGGCCTCCACCGGCGCGACTGGCTCTACGTCGAGGACAACTGCGCCGCCGTCGACCTGGTGCTCCGCCGGGGGGAGCCCGGCGAGATCTACAACATCGCCGGTCACAACGAGCGCACGAACCGCGAGGTCACCGAGGCCGTGCTGGGCTGCCTCGACCTCGACGAGTCGCACATCGAGCCCGTCGTCGACCGATCTGGTCACGACCGGCGCTACGCCGTCGACACCACCAAGGTCGAGGCCCTCGGAGCGTCGCGCGGTCGCCCCTTCGCACCGGCGCTCGAGGAGACCGTCGCCTGGTACGTCGACAACGAGTGGTGTGGAGACCGCTGCGAGGTGGCGTGCGGAACCGCTGAGCCGGAACCGTCACTCGTCGATGCGGCGATCGCGGGTGACGTAGATCAGCGGTACCGAGGCGACCGAGACGAGGCCCTTGACCCACAGGTTGACCCAGAAGATGCTCCCCACCGTGGCCCAGGGCAGGCCGTCGGTGCCGAGCAGGGTGATCGGGGCGAAGGCGCCGAGGGCGAAGATCAGGTTGTCGACCGGCACGCTGATCGCGTTCGACACCAGCACCCGCAACCATTGGAAGCGGCGGGTGATGCGGGTGACGAACAGGTGGTACACCTCGGTGTCGATCAGCTCGCTGATCACCATGGCCGCCAGCGAGGCCACCACGATGCGCCACAGCGGGCCCAGCACCGCCTCGTACTCGGCACCCAGGCCCCACGCCGGGTCGCTCTCGACGCTCGCCGTCCACGCCAGGTAGGCGGCGAGGAACAGGTTCACCCCCGCGCAGGTGAGGACCAGCGTCCGGGCTGCGCCGCGACCCGCCACCTTGTGCACCACGTCGCGCAGGGTGAAGGTGATCGGGTAGACGAAGGTGCCCATGTCGACCGACTGGCCCAGCACCACGCCGATCTTCAAGCTCGTGACCTGGGCGATCACCTGCGCCCCGGCGTAGGCGCCGATGGCGATGACCGCGGCTCGGGCCAGCACCGGCGACGAGGCCGCGGGTTCGGCGGCGCCGGACGACGAGGCCCCGGGTATCGGGGCGCTGTCGGCGTCGCCGTCGACGGTTGCGGACGAGCTGGTCGCCTCGGACATGGCGGGGCTCCTCGGTTTTGGTCAGGCGGGGGGCCGACACCGCCGCGACCTCGGATGCCTCGACCTGTCGGCCGCCCCGGGAGGTCGCCGCCGGGTCCGTCCGTCCATCATGGCCGCGCTGATGGGCTCGGACCCCAACCTTGGGAAATGACTTACTTGACTCACCCGAGACCTGGTACGTTCGGTAGTGGCTCAGTTTGATTGAGCGGCTTGGCGGATCATAGTCCAGGACGATCCGTGCTCCTCGACCGGCTGGAAGCCAACCGCCTCGTAAAGACCACGCGCCGGATTGTCGCCATTCACGCTGAGGCTCAGAGCCGGGTGGCCCTGAGCAACGCTCGCCTCGATGAGGTCGATCAGAAGTCGTCGGCCGATCCCTTCGTGCCGACGCGACGCGATGACGGCGATCGACAACTCGGGAACGTCCTCAGCGACGAAGCCATAGCCATGGCTCATCTCGGTGTAAGTCCGATACCAAGCCGCGCCCACCGGTCCACCCTGTTCGGCAACCAGCCCGTAGTCACCTCGCCTCGGCCATCCGGCGAGGTACATCGCGTAGCGCGGATCGGTGAGCACCTGGTCAGCGGTCGGTGTCGGCTTGTCGGGGCGCCAGACTGCGGCCTCGCCAAGCATCGTCGCGAGAAAGGTGAAGTCCTCAACCCCGGCCGGGCGACACCGAACGTCCTTCACGCTTGGTCAGTCAAGCACGACGACCAGTCCCGAGCTAGCGACGTTGCTCCTCGGCCCGCTTGCGGTCCAGCTCTTCCTTCGGGACGCGGACCAGGCGACGGGTCAACGCTTCAAAGCGGTCGAACTCATCGTCGGGCGTCGAAGTCACTATGACGGTGGAAGTCGTTGGGTTTGACCCAGTGCTCCCCGTTGCGTACTGCGGTGTGGTCATGATTCGCCTTCCTCAGTGAGTGGTAACTCCGCCTGCGGGACCTCCACCGCCACGAAGGGGACGGAGGCCTGGTGAACACCGTCCACGAGCAACTCGAAGCTATACGCGGTCGCCCGCGGGATCAGTAGGTGCGCCAGAGGTATGGGAATGGGCACGTTGAACTCCTCGCCGGGCTGCATCGGCCCGGTCGCGACCATCGAGAACTCGGCTTCAGCACGGACGATTTCTTGCCCGTCTTGGTCGACCAGGACACACCTGAGGGTGTGGGTCTCCTTCCGCTCCGTCGGATGCACCATGACCCGGACGGCAAGCGACACACCCAATGGGCCAGGCCAAGACGGGCGCTGCAGCCGGGTGATCCCGCCACCCAGAATGTGGAGCAAGTCGTCCCGGACGGTGACCGCGTCGCAGAGGAGGGCGCAGTCAATCCGCACCGACGTCCACCCGGGCAGGTCGCACGGGTGCCGCCGTCGAGAGGCCACCCGACGTACTGAAGGCGCCGGTGAGCATCCAGACCGCATCCTCGCCCAGCCCCGTCACCTGCGAGATGACTACCGCCGACGGGGCGGACGCCTGCGTTCCCCTGCCGAGGGCCCGCTCGTACTCGCGACGCGTCAGAACAACATCGACCGGGACACCCGCGCCGAAGTCTGACCAGAACTCCTCGGCTGTCATGTCCGTCTCGTCATCCATCGCGCTTGACCTCCACCTCAGTCGTCTCGGATGGCCGTCCCAAGCCTCCAGACGCCATCGTCCTCGTCGACAGGGTAGAGCACCACGAGTAGCCTGCGGCCGGCAGCCGTCCGACCGGCGACCTTGAGCCTCCACCCCCTCTCGTCATCATGCACCCATCGAGAGGCCTCGACTGGCGTTCGGACGACGGCCTCATCGACCTCCCACGGGGTGATGCCGTCGTGCTTGTGTGCGACCTTCTCGAGGACTCGTTCACTTTTCGCAACCACTGCGATCAAGGCGACGGCCCGCGGCACCGTCGCACCTTGCCATCTCAGGCCCTCCCCGTGACCTGATCCCACGTGAGCCGCCGCCCGGCGACCATCTCGACGACGGTGGCGAAGCGGGTGAGGTCGTCGGCCTCGCGGTGGTTGAAGGTGAACACCCGCTCGTCGATGTAGCGGAACAGGTGGAACGGTTCGACGGAGATGTAGGTGCCGTGGAGGCCGCGCTTGAGGAGGGACCAGAAGTTCTCGATGCCGTTCGTGTGGACCTGGCCGTCCACGTAGACGTTGGCGTGGTCGACGGTGGCGTGGTCGTAGTCGTCGGCCAGGGCGCGGTAGCCGGCGAGTCCGTCGGTGTACAGGTTGGAGCCCTCTGCGACGTGGTCGCGGACGAAGGCGTCGAGGGTGGCGGGGTTGCGGTCGGGGACGACGGTGGCGGTGACCTTGCCGTCGCGGGACTTGGCGCCCATGACGACGGTCTTGTCGGCGCCGCCGCGGCCGGAGACGATCTTCCGCTTGCGGACGTTCTCGTGCATGTTGCGGGCCTTGCCGCCGATGAACGTCTCGTCGACTTCGACGGTGCCGTCGAAGCGCTCGAAGGTGCCGGTCTGCATCGCGAGGCGGATGCGCTGGAGCATGAACCACGCCGACTTCTGCGTGACGCCGATGGCCCGGCCCAGCTCGTGGGACGAGATGCCGTTCTTCGAGTTGGCGATGAGCCAGATGGCGCACAGCCACTTGTCCAGCTTGATCGGGGAGTCCTCGAAGATGGTGCCGACCTTGACGCTGTACTGCTTGGCGCAGTCCCGGCACTTCCAGACCCGGCGGGAGGCGAGGTAGTAGTGGGCGTCGGAACCGCAGCGGGGGCAGACGGGGCCGTTCTCCCAGCGGAGGGAGGCGACGAACTGGACGCACACGTCCTCGTCGGAGAAGTACCGGACCGCCTCAACGAGGGTGCGGGGGAGGCGCTGCGTGGGCATGTGGTGAGTATACTGCTCACGGCTTGGTGAGTCAAGTATATTATTGCCCAACCTTGGACCTCTGTCCCCCGTGGTGGCTGACCCCGAAGTCGGGGAGGTCGTCGTTGACCTCGACCCGGTGGCGGCCCATGCGGATGTCGACGTAGCGGCTGGCGAAGCCGTCGGGGACCCCGGACATCACCTCGTTCAGCTAGGGCTGGGCGCCGGCCTGCTCGTGGGTGGCCACCAGGGTGTTGGCCTGGAACATGAGCTCCTGGCGGCGTACCGGGTCGTCCTCGCCCACGGCGGCCACGTAGGCCTGGAAGCCCCGGCGGATCTCGGCGTCGCCGTCG
>NZ_DATLXO010000063.1:0-119819 GCF_035575815.1 Iamia sp. | reverse complement strand
GTGGGCCCGGCGGGGATCGAACCCGCGACCGAGGGATTATGAGTCCCCTGCTCTGACCACTGAGCTACAGGCCCGTGACCCGCCGGTGCGGCGACCGACGGCGGCCCACGGTACCCGCCGCCCGGATCCCGCCGAGCCGGGCACCGACCCCGGGTGTGCGTGGCCTGACCGCCACGGGACAGGGTGCACCGATGGACCTCTATGACGTCGAGCTGCTCCTCGGGGGCCTCGCCATCCTCGGCGCTGCGGTGATCCCCAAGGCCCTGGCCGGTCGACCGCTGTCGATGCCCATCGTCTACGTGCTGCTCGGCGCCGTCGTCTTCGCTCTCCCCTTCGGCTTCGACGCCCCGGACCCCGTGAACCAGCCCGAGGCCACCGAACGTCTCACCGAGCTGGCGGTGATCATCTCGCTCACCGGCGCCGGCCTCCGCCTCGACCGACCCGTCGGCTGGCGATCGTGGCACCGGACGTGGCGCCTGCTCGCCATCGCCATGCCGCTGACCATCGCCTCGGTCGCCCTCCTCGGCTGGGTGGCCCTCGGCCTGGGCCCGGCCATGGCCCTGCTGCTCGGGGCCGTGCTCGCCCCCACCGATCCCGTCCTGGCAGCCGACGTGCAGGTCGGACCGCCCGGTGACTCCGACGAGGAGGAGGACGAGGTCCGCTTCGCCCTGACCTCCGAGGCCGGCCTCAACGACGCGCTCGCCTTCCCGTTCACCAACGCCGCCCTCGCCGCCATGGGCGCCGCGTCGCTCGGGGCTTGGGTCGGGGGATGGGTGCTCGACGACGTGGTGATCAAGCTCGTCGTCGGCCTGGCGATCGGATTCGCCATGGGCCGGGCGCTGGCCTGGCTGGCGTTCCGCTGGCCTGCGACCGGCCAGCTCTCGAAGACCTCCGAGGGCTTCGTCGCCATCGCCATCACCCTCGTCGTCTACGGCACCGCCGATCTGGCCCACGGCTACGGGTTCCTGGCCGTGTTCGTGGCCGCGGTCACCATCAGGAACTACGAACGGGGCCACGACTACCACCAGGACCTCCACGACGTCGCCGACGCGACCGAGCGCCTGTTGATGTCGGGTCTCCTCGTCCTCTTCGGTGGCGCCCTCTTCGGCGGCCTGCTCGGCCCGCTCACGTGGCAGGGCGCGGTGGTCGGGCTGGTGATCGTGCTCGTCGTCCGCCCCGCGGCGGCGACCATCGCGCTGCTGCGGACCGGCTCTCCCCCGAAGGAGCTGGCGGCCATCGCCTTCTTCGGCATCCGCGGCATCGGCTCCGCCTACTACCTGGCCCACGCCATCGTCGAGGTCGACATCGGGCGGCCGCGCGAGCTGTGGGCCATCGTCGGCTTCGTGATCGTCGTGTCGATCCTGCTCCACGGCGTCACCGCCACACCGGTGATGCGCCGCCTCCAGGCCGTGCGCGAGAGCATCGAAGCCTGATCACCGCCGGGTCGCGTGGGAGCCACCCGACACCGCCGGGGCCGCCGGGTCGACGGCTGGGGCCGCCGGTCACGGACCTGTCGACGGCGGACGGGCGCCGACGGGGCTCACGGCCCGCCGGGGCCCGGACCACCGACCACACCTGGCTCCGGGGGTGGGGCTCGAACCCACGACAAGCTGATTAACAGTCAGCTGCTCTGCCAGCTGAGCTACCCCGGAAGGAGACGGTCACGGTAGCAGAGCCCCCTTGCGGGCCCGCACCCGGATCGGCGACCGACGCGGCCCGGACGCGCGATGCTCAGACCATGAGATTCGTCGTGGGCCTGCTCGCCGGTGCTGCGGTCGGAGCCGCCGCGTCCAGGTTCCTGCGCCCCGAGCGTCGGCCCCCGACCGCCCCTGCCATCCCTGCTGTCACCACCGTCCCCGCCGGCCCCGCCTCGAGCGCCGCAGCACCGGTCGCAGCGGAGCCCGTCGCCGCAGCACCGGTCGCGGCGGGGCCCGTCGCCGTGGACGTGAGCGCCGCCCCCGCCGATCCGACCTGACGCCCGAACCGCTACCGGACCGCCTCCGGAGGACGACGCGGGCTCACTCGGCGTCGAGGTAGTCGCGCAGCTTCTGGCTGCGATGCGGGTGGCGCAGCTTGGCGAGGGTCTTGGACTCGATCTGGCGGATGCGCTCGCGCGTCACGCCGAACTCGCGACCGACCTCTTCGAGGGTGCGGGACTGACCGTCCTCGAGCCCGAAGCGCAGGCGCACGACCGCCTGCTCGCGCTCGTTGAGCTCGCTCATGGCCTCGACCACGGCGTCGACGAGCATGGTGCGGGCGGCGGCATCCGCCGGGGCCTCGGCCTGGAGGTCCTCGATGAAGTCCGACAGGTTGGAGTCGTCGGCCTCGCCGACCGGCGAGTCGAGCGAGAGCGGGTCCTGGGCGATGCGGAGGATCTCGCGCACCCGCGCCGGGGACATGTCGACCTTGGCCGCCAGCTCCTCGACGGTTGGTTCGCGCTCGAGCTCCTGGAGCATCTGGCGCTGGATGCGGTGCACCTTGTTGATCGACTCGACCATGTGCACCGGTATGCGGATGGTGCGGGACTGATCGGCGATGGCCCGGCTGATGGCCTGGCGGATCCACCAGGTCGCGTAGGTCGAGAACTTGAAGCCCTTGGTCCAGTCGAACTTCTCGACCGCCCGCATCAGTCCGAGGTTGCCCTCCTGGATAAGGTCGAGCAGCTGCATGCCCCGGCCGACGTAGCGCTTGGCCACCGACACCACCAGGCGCAGGTTCGCCTGGATCAGCTGGGACTTGGCCTCCTCGCCGTCGCGGCAGCTGCGCTCGAGGCGTCGCCGCTCGGCGAAGCCGAGGGACTCGAGCCCGTCGGACGCCGACAGGTCGGCCAGCTGCCCGGCGGCGGCTGCGCCGGCCTCGATGCGCTGGGCCAGGTCGACCTCCTGGGGGCCGGTGAGCAACGGCACCCGGCCGATCTCGCGCAGGTAGATCCGCACCGAGTCGCCGGACCCACCCGCCGACTGATCGGCGGCGATCGACCGGGCGGTCGGCTTGCGGGCCGGGGCTGCGGGCCGGGGGCGATCGTCGATGACCCGCTCGGCCTCGACGGGCGCAGGCGCCTCGGCGGGAGCGGACCCCTCGACCGGCGTGGGGACGAGGGCCGCGGACGCAGCCGGTGGCTCCGTCGCAGGAGCGATGGGTGGAGGCCTCGCCCCCGTGGCTCCGTTCATGACCTCTCCTCGGCCCTCTCCGAGAGCCAAGTTAGCAACTGATCCTCCTCGGCTCGCTCAGGGCGGGCATCTTGTCGCACCGCCTCCAGTCGGACGAGGAGCCAGCTGAGCAGAGGGCTGAGGGCCTCGGGGGCACCACCGGCGCGCAGGTCGACCCGGAGCCGCTCCACCTCCCGCCAGCCCTCGAGGCGCAGCAGGGTCCGCCGCACGTCCGCCGGGTCGCCGGTCTCGTCCTCCGCCGCGAGTCGCTGGAGCAGGTCGGCGGCGCCGGGATCAGCCGCGTCGAGGGCGGCGTGCAGGTCCCCCCCGGCGTCGCGCAGGGCCCGGAACGCCACCGCGTGGAGGTCGTCGGTGAAGAGCACCTCGTGCAGCAGCGGGAGCATCGTCGCCCGGTGCTCGGCATCGACGGCGAGCCGCAGGGCCACCGTCTCGGGGGTGTCGACCGTCGAGCGGCGCCGAGGCGCGGCGGGCGCCACGCGGGGGCGGGCGCCGGTGCGCAGCGAGGCGCGGAGGCGATCGACGTCGATCTGACACCGGTCTGCCACCTGCATCACGTACTGGTCGCGGACGAGCTCATCGGGGTGCTCACCAATGACCTCGAGGGCGGCGGCCGCGGTGCGAGCCCGTCCCTCCGGCGTGGCGGTGCGCCCCTCGGAGAGGGACTGGGCCACCCGGAACCCGAGGAACGGAGCGGGTTCTTCGACCGCGGTCCGGAGGCGCTCGGGGTCGCTGCGGGCCAGGTCGCCCGGGTCGTGACCCGCGGGAAGGTCGGCCACCACGACCTCGAGCTCGTGGGTCCGCTCCCACGCGTAGACCCGCTCGGCTGCCGCCGCGCCGGCGGCGTCGGGGTCGAAGGCCAGCACGACCCGTCGGGCGAAGCGCTTCAGGATCCGGACGTGCTCCTCGGTGAGCGAGGTGCCACAGGTGGCGACCGCTCGGGGCACGCCGGCATCCGCGAAGCCGATGACGTCGGTGTAGCCCTCGCAGATGATCACCTCGTCCGCCTTCACCACCGGGTCCTTGGCCCAGTTGAGCCCGTAGAGCACCTTGGTCTTGTCATAGAGCAGGGTCTGGCCGGTGTTCAGGTACTTCGGTCCGTCGACCCCGGGCATGATCCGTCCGCCGAAGCCGATGGGGTTGTCCTGCGGGTCGAAGATCGGGAACAGCACCCGGCCCCGGAAGAAGTCCTGCTGACGCCTCCGCCGGTTCAGGAAGCCGAGGCCGGTGTCGGCCAGCACCTTGTCGTCGAGGCGCAGGTGGCGGGCCAGCTGGTCCCAGTCGTCGGGCGCCCAGCCCAGGCGGTAGCGCCGCACCGTGTCACCGTCGAAGCCCCGCTGGCGCAGGTAGGCGCGGGCCGCACCCGCGTCGGGGCCCGTGAGCAGGCGCTGGTGGTACCAATCGACGGCGGCGACGAGCGCCTCGGTGAGGATCGTCTTGCGCTTGCGGCTCTCGCCCTGGCCCTTGTCGGTGTAGCGGAGGGTCACCCCGCACTGGCCGGCCAGCCACTCGACAGCCCCGACGAAGTCGAGGTGCTGGAGGTCTTTCACCAGGTCGATGACATCGCCCTTGGCCTGGCAGCCGAAGCAGTAGAACAACTTCTCGTCGGCGTTGATGGAGAACGACGGGGTCTTCTCGCCGTGGAACGGGCACAGGCCCGTCCAGCGCCGCCCGACGCGCTTGACCTGCATGAACTGGCTGGCCACCGCGACCATGTCGGTGCGGTCGCGGACCGTTGCGATGTCGTCGTCGACGATGGCCACTCAGCGGCCTCGTGCCGCGACCGCCCCCCCGAGGGGGACAACGGCTGAGGCGGTCATGGGCCGGACGGTACCAGCGGCCTGCGACAGCAGGACCGGAAGGTGGGAACCGCGCCGTGAGCGACCCCCCACGGCCCGCGCCCGATCACTCGACCTTGGCGTCGGGCGGGCCCGTCGTCTCGGTGGCGGCGGCTCCCTCGGGCCCGGTCGGGTCGTGGGTCGGGGCGTCCTCGGGCAGCACGTTGCCGCTGCCCTCGGGCGTGGTCGGGTCGTTCTTGTCGGCCCGCAAAGAGGTGACGATCGTGACGGTCAGGACCCCCACGATCACCAGCAGCGACAGTGCGGTCGGGAAGTGGAAGTCCTCGGTCGGGAACGAGAGCACATCGCCGGTGAAGGTGAGGATCATCTTGACGCCCACGAAGGCCAGGATGGCGCCCAAGCCGTAGTTGAGGTAGCGGAACCGGTCCTGCATGCCGTTGAGGCAGAAGAACAGGGCCCGCAGGCCGAGGATGGCGAAGGCGTTCGAGGCGAACACGATGAAGGTCTCGTTGGCGACGCCGAAGATGGCCGGGACCGAGTCGATGGCGAAGACGACGTCGGTGCTCTCGATCATCACCAACACCGCGAACAGCGGGGTGGCCAGGCGTTTGCCGGTGCGCTTGGTGAACATCTTCTGGCCGTCGTACTCGTCGGTGGAGGGCACGACCTTGCGCACGGCCCGCAGCACCATGCTCTTCTCCGGGTCGACCTCTGTCTCACCGTGGAACGCGATCTTCTGGGCGGTGTAGAGCAGGATCAAGCCGAAGACCACCAGGGTGATGGCGAACGCGTCGATGAGCGCCGAGCCGGCGAAGATGAAGACCGCCCGCAGGACCAAGGCGCCGAAGATGCCCCAGAACAGGGTGCGGAACTGGTACTTCGGTGGCACCGCGAAGTAGTTGAAGATCACGGCCCAGACGAAGACGTTGTCGATCGACAGGCTCTTCTCGAGCAGGAAGCCCGAGATGTACTCCCCCGCCGCCTGGGTGCCGACGTCGATGGTCTGGCCGTCGGCCCCGATGCCCGACGTGCGCCCGAGGTAGTAGACGACGCCGGTGAAGGCCACGCCGATCGAGATCCAGATGGCGCTCTCGATCGCCGCTTCCTTGAACTGGATCACGTGCGGCTTGCGGTGCACCACCAGCAGGTCGAAGAAGAGGAGGAAGGTGACGAACGCGATGAGCGCGCCCCACTCCCACGGGTGGATGTCGAGGTTGACGAACCTGTCGGGGCTGGCCTCGCTGGCGGCGAGGAGGAGGGTGGTCATGGGCGGTGGGGTCTCCGGCTGATCAACGGGGGGACGGGTTGTTCAGCCGGGAGTCTCTCCACTCGACGGATCGAGTCAACCGCCCCGGGTGGTCGAGACCACCGTGCTGACGTTGCGGCTGTCGCGGATACTCCCTCCCGGGCCTCGTCAACCTACCGGGCGGGGCATCGGGTCCCGGCACCGCCCCGCGGCGGTCAGAGACCCAGGCGGTCGGTGACGTGGGTGACGAGCTCGTCGATGGGCACCCGGACCTGCTCCATGGTGTCGCGATCGCGCACGGTCACCGCACCGTCGTCGACCGACTCGAAGTCGTAGGTGACGCACAGCGGCGTGCCCAGCTCGTCCTGGCGCCGGTAGCGACGGCCGATGGCCTGGGTCTCGTCGTAGTCGACCATGAAGCGGTCCGACAGCGAGGCGAAAACCTGGCGGGCCGGGTCGGTGAGCTCGACCTTCTTCGACAGCGGCAGCACCGCGACCTTGTAGGGCGCCAGGCGGGGGTGGAGGCGCAGCACGACGCGGGTCTCGCCCCGCACCTCCTCGGTGTCGTAGGCAGCGAGCAGGAAGGCGAAGGCGGCCCTGGTGACCCCCGCCGCGGGCTCGACGACGTGCGGCGTGTAGCGCTCGCCGGTGGTCTGATCGAAGTAGTCGAGCTTCTCCCCCGACGCCTTCGAGTGGGCCGAGAGGTCGAAGTCGCCGCGGTTGGCGATGCCCTCGAGCTCGTCCCAGCCCCACGGGAACAGGAACTCCACGTCGCTGGTGGCCGACGAGTAGTGGCTGAGCTCGTCGGGCTCGTGGGGACGGAGGCGCAGCTTGTCGACCGGCATGCCGAGGTCGACGTACCACCGAAGCCGCTCGGCGCACCAGTACTCGTGCCACCGCTGGGCCTCGGCGGGCGGGACGAAGAACTCCATCTCCATCTGCTCGAACTCGCGGGTGCGGAACACGAAGTTGCCGGGCGTGATCTCGTTGCGGAACGTCTTGCCCACCTGGGCGATGCCGAACGGCGGCTTCTTGCGCGCCGTGGTCATGACCTGGGTGAAGTCGACGAACATGCCCTGCGCCGTCTCGGGCCGCAGGTAGGCGGTGGCGCCGGCGTCGGCCACGGGTCCGGCCTGGGTGGAGAACATCAGGTTGAACTGTCGGGCCTCGGTGAAGGTGTCCCGCGCCCCACACGCCGGGCACCGGTCCGGGTCCTCGAGCTTGTCCGCGCGATGACGGGTACCACAGGCCCGGCAGTCGACCAGCGGATCGGTGAAGCTCTCGAGGTGGCCGGAGGCCTCCCACACCGCCGGGGGCGAAAGGACCGCCGCGTCGAGGCCGACCACGTCGTGGCGGCGCTGCACCATGGCGCGCCACCAGGCCTCCTTCACGTTGCGCAGGAGGAGCACGCCGACCGGCCCGTAGTCGTAGGTGGACCGGAACCCGCCGTAGATCTCGGCCGAGGGGAAGGCGAAGCCCCGCCGCTTGGAGAGGTTGACGATGGTGTCGAACAGGGACGCATCCGCGTCCGGCGAGCGGTCGGTGGCCATGGGGCGAGCGTACCGCCGGGCCCCGATGCGCCCGGCCCGCGTTCGGTTGGCCGCCCCGGCCCGCATTCGGTTGACCGCGCGGTCGGGTACGGTCGACCGCTGTGTCCGACCTGTTCAGCATCGAAGGCAAGACCGCCCTCGTCACCGGGGGCAGCCGGGGCATCGGCCTCATGATCGCCACCGGCTTCGTCGAGGCCGGGGCCAGGGTGTTCATCTCCTCGCGCAAGGCCGACGTCTGCCAGGAGGTGGCGGCCGAGCTCTCGAAGGTGGGCGAGTGCACCGCCGTGCCCGCCGACCTCTCGACCGAGGACGAGTGCCGCCGTCTCGTCGAGGAGGTGGGCGCGGCCACCGACCGGCTCCACATCCTGGTCAACAACGCCGGCGCCACGTGGGGCGCCCCGCTCGCCGACTTCGACGACGCCGCGTGGGACCGCACCCTCGACCTCAACGTCAAGGGCGTGTTCCACACGACCAAGTTCGCGCTGCCGCTCCTCCAGGCGGCCTCGGCCGACGACGACCCGGCCCGGGTGATCAACATCGGCTCCATCGACGGCATCCAGGTGCCGATGCTCGAGACCTACTCGTACTCGGCCAGCAAGGCCGCCGTGCACCAGCTGACCCGCCACCTGGCCCGCCAGCTGGCCCCGAGGGTCACGGTGAACGCCCTCGCGCCCGGTCCGTTCGAGTCGAAGATGATGGCCGCCACGCTGCGGGCCGCCGGCGACGAGATCGCCGAGTCGGCTCCGATGAAGCGCATCGGCCGCCCCGACGACATGGCCGGGACGGCCATCTTCCTGGCCTCGCGGGCGGCGTCGTACCTGACCGGAACGGTGATCCCCGTCGACGGCGGCATCGCCACCTGCAAGTAAGAGGATCCCATGCCTGACGACGACGACGACGCCACCGCCGCCTGGCGACCCGACGACGCAGCCGCCGCCGGCCCCGACCCGACCGCCGAGGACGCCACCCGGGCGTGGGCCGTGGGCGAAGACGGCCCCGCCGGCGATGCCGGCGATGCCGAAGGCGTGGGCGCTGCGGATGCCACCCAGGCCTGGCGCCCCGACGACGCCGCTGCGAGCGCCGGCGATCCGGTGGGCGCTGCGGATGCCACCCAGGCGTGGCGCCCCGACGACGTCGCCGCTGCGGGGCCCTCCACGCCACCCATGGGCAACCCGCCGGCGGGCCCCGCGAACGACGCCACCCAGGTGCTGCCCGCCGGCAGCTACGAGGTGCCGGCGCCCACCGGCCAGCAGCTCCCCGCTCACGGCCCGGCCGTCGCCACCACCACCACCACCTACGACGAGCCGCCCCGGAAGGGCCGCGGGGCGCTGATCGCCGCCATCATCGTCCTGCTCATCGCCATCGTCGCCGTCGCCGCCGTCGTCCTGGTCTCCTCCGCCGATGACGACGACGATCCTGCCCCGTCCACCACCGAGGCTCCCACCACCGCGCCCGCCTCGGAGGCCCCGACGACAACTGCGGCCCCCACCACCACCGAGGCCCCCACGACCACCGAGGCACCGACCACCACCGCGGCCCCCACCACGACCGAGGCCCCCACCACCACCGAAGCCCCCACCACCACCGAGGCGCCGACGACGACTGCGCCGACGACCGAGCCGCCGATCAGCGAGGCCGTCCCGGTCGACCCTGAGGTCCCCGCCGGCGGGTAGCGCCACACCGAGGCCCCTCCCCCATGACCGCCACCGCCACGCCGACCATCGACCTGCTCGACCCCGCCTTCTACGGCGACCTCGACGCCCTGCACGCCGCGCTGCGGTGGATGCGGACCCACCAGCCCGTCTACCGCGACGAGGCCAACGGGCTCTGGGCCGTCACCCGCCACGCGGACGTGCTCGACGTCGAACGCCGCAGCGATGTGTTCTGCTCGGGCCGCGGCTACCGGTCGCACTGGGAGCCCGACGAGGACAACATGATCGCCCAGGACGATCCCGGGCACCTCGAGCAGCGCCGCCTCGTCAACCGGCGCTTCACCCCCCGCGCCGTGAGCGCCATGACGCCGTACCTCGTCGACCTCGTCGACGACCTCCTCGCCCCGGCGGTCGCGGGCGGCCGCATGGAGGTCGTCGGTGAGCTGGCCGCGCCCCTCCCGGCCCGCCTCACCGCCCGCCTCCTGGGCTTCTCCGAGGACCACTGGCCCGCCATAAAGACCTGGTCCGAGCGGCTCATGCGCTACGACCAGGTCGACACCGACCCGGGCGCGGCGGCGGGCTTCATGGCGGCCATCGTCGAGTACGCCCCGGTGCTGCAGGAGACCGTCGGCGCCCGCCGCCACGCGCCGGGCGACGACCTCGTGTCCGATTGGGTGCAGGGCCGGGTCGGGGGCTGCCCCATGAGCGAGCCCATGCTAATCAACGAGACCGGCCTGTTCATCTCGGGCGGGGCGGAGACCACCCGCACCGTCATCAGCCGGGGCCTCGCCGTCTTCGCTGAGCACCCGGAGCAGTGGGAGGCCATGGCGGCGGACCCCTCGCTGGTGCCTGGCGCGGTCGAGGAGCTCATCCGCTGGGTCACGCCGCTCAACAACTTCTTCCGCACCGCCACCCGCGACGACCACATCGGCGACCAGCCCGTGGCCGAGGGCGACCGGGTGATCATCCTCTACCCGTCGGCCAACCGCGACGAGGCGGTGTTCACCGACCCCGACACCTTCGACATCCGCCGCGACCCGAACCCCCACGTGGCCTTCGGCCGGGGCACCCACTTCTGCCTCGGGGCCAACCTGGCCCGCCTCGAGCTGCAGGTGCTCTTCGAGCGGCTGAGCGCGCGCATCACCGACCTGCGCGTCACCTCACCGCCCGACATCGAGCCCAACATCTTCGTGAGCGCCGTCCGCCACCTCGAGCTGGCCTTCACCCCCCGCTGAGCGAGCTTTGGGCGCTCCTGACGCTCTTGTGGGTCACATGGCCCCCGGGGCGTGTGGGTGTTCGTGGTCCAGCCTGAGGTCGATGGGACCGGCGCCGAGCATGACGCGGGTGAGGGTGGCGTCTGCGGAGTGGGACCCGTAGGCCCGGCGGACGATGAGACACGCTTCGAGCGTTGCCGCCGCGACGTCAACGCCTCGATGACGACGCGCGGGTCGGCCGGTCAGATCGTCGAGCGCCACGACGGGCAGGTCCGGATCGCTGCGGGTCACGACGTAGCCGTACCGGTCGAGGGCGGTGGCCACCGCCGGCTCGTCGAGGCCGCGGGTCTCGCCCCGCCATGCCGGATCGCCGTAAGGGAGGTGTTGGCCCTCGCGGTCGAAGAGGGTGACGGCCCGTGCGGCTCCGGTCGGGTCGTGCTGGACGCCGTGGTAGATCGCCCGCCACCCGGCACGGCGCAGCGCCACCGCCCAGCTCTGCGTGAGCACCCCGGTCCTGAGTCGCCCACAGTGCTGCGGTCACCCCGGTGGCGCGGGCCTTCGCCGCCGTGAGCGTCGCCGCCGCCGGGCGTCCGGCGGACAGGACGTCACGGCGAGCTGGCGGGTGGCGAGCTCGCTGGCCGGCAGGACGCCTCGGCTGTGGTCCAAGAACGCCTCGAGGACCGCAGCGCTGACGCTGGTGCCCAGGTAGCAGGAACCCTCAGGAGCGGGAAGATCGAAGCGGCCGCCACCGGCTTCATCCACCGGAACGCTCGCGAACCACCAGGGCAGGGCACGGCCTCTGTGGAACACCCGCCACAACCGACTGCCCGCCAGTCGATGCCGGGGCAGCCGGGCCAGCTGAACCGGTGCCGGGGGCAGATCGAGCGGCACCTCAGGCGACAGCGCGGTCGGCGAAGCGCTGAGCGGCAGCGACGACGGCGTCTATGTCCCCGGCTCGCAGCCCGTCCACTGGTCGCTGGTCGACGAGACCGGGGTGCGAACCGGTCAGCCACGCGGCGATCCCTACGGCCGTGGTGACCGGTCCGAGCAGATCGAGCACCCGGTCGAGGCCAGGCAGGATGCGCTTCCCGTCGAACTGCACATAGGGGTACACGGGCCGTCGATCGCGGTCGCGCAGGCGCAGCAGCTGTCGGCTCTGGGACACCGCCTGCTCGCTCACGCCGAGCAGGCGGGCCACGTCACCCTGAGACAGTGCCGGGCCGACCTGGTCAGCCCAGAGGCGATCAGTGACATCCTGTTCCAGAACGGCGCGAGCCAGCTCCACCGCTTCCGGCGACGCCTTGGTCGCCAGCTGCCCGACCGCATCCGCAGCATCCATGTGCGGCTCCCTCAACCTTGTCCAGCCCGCACACTACCAACATGTTGAGGCAGTTGAGCCCGGAAAGCTGGTCACTGACGGGGACGCGATGCTCAGTGGCCGCGGGCGACCCACTCGTCGAGGTGCGGGGCCTCGTCGCCGATGGTGGTGTCGTCGCCGTGGCCGGTGTGCACCACCGTCTCGTCGGACAACGGCAGGATCCGGTCGCGGATCGACTCGATGATCGTGGCGAAGCTCGAGAACGACCGCCCCGTCGCCCCGGGGCCGCCGTTGAACAGGGTGTCACCGCCGAAGACCATGGCGGCGTCGGCGTCGTGGAGGGTGATCCCGCCGGGGCTGTGGCCCGGGGTGTGGATCACCTTCAACCGGCGTCCGCCGACGGCGATAACCTGGCCGTCGGTCAGCGGGGCGTCGACGGGACGGTCGGGGTGGATCTCGTCCCACAGCATGGCGTCGGAGGGGTGGAGCCAGATCGGCGCGCTGACGGCGTCGGCGAGGTCGGGGGCGGCGTTGATGTGATCGTTGTGGCCGTGGGTGCACACCACGGCCACGACCTTCCGGCCGGCGACACCCTCGACGATGGGCTCGTGGTCGTGGGCGGCATCGACGACGATGCACTCCTCGTCGTTGCCCACGATCCAGATGTTGTTGTCGACGTCGAAGTCCTCGCCGTCGATCGAGAACGTGCCGGAGGTGACGACCTTGTCGACCCGGGGAGCGGGGCGGGCAGCCATCAGGAACGCTCCCCGATCAGGACGACCGAGCGCAGGACCTCGCCCTCCTCCATCTTGGCGAACGCCTCCTCGACCTCGTCGAGGGCGATCGTCTCGCTGACGAAGGAGTCGAGGTCGAGCCGGCCCTGCAGGTACAGGTCCGTGTAGAGCGGGAGGTCCCGGCTGGGCAGGCAGTCGCCGTACCACGACGGCTTGAGCTGCCCGCCCCGCCCGAAGAAGTCGATCATCGGGAGATCGAGGCGCATCTCGGGGTTGGGCACGCCCACCTGGACGAGGGTGCCGGCCAGATCACGGGCGTGGAACGCCTGGTAGAAGACCGCCGGGTGGCCCACCGCCTCGATGACCACATCCGCGCCGAAGCCGCCGGTGAGGTCGCGGATGGCCTCGACGGGGTCGACCTGCGACGCGTCCACCGTGTGGGTGGCGCCGAAGCCCTCGGCGAACTCGAGCTTGCGGGCGTCGAGGTCGACGGCGATCACCGTGGCCGCGCCCGCCAGGCGCGCCCCGGCGATGGCCGCATCGCCGACGCCACCGCAGCCGAAGACGGCGACCGAGTCGCCCAGGCCGACCTGACCGGTGTTGATCGACGCTCCCAGCCCCGCCATCACCCCGCAGCCGAGGAGGCCGACGGCCTCGGGACGGGCTCGGGCGTCGACCTTGGTGGCCTGGCCGGCGGCGACCAGGGTCTTCTCGGCGAAGGCCCCGATGCCCAGCGCCGGGCTGAGGGCCACGCCGTCGAGGGTCATCTTCTGGGTGGCGTTGTGGGTGGCGAAGCAGTACTGCGGCCGACCCCTCCGACACGCCCGGCAATCGCCGCACACCGCTCGCCAGTTGAGGACGACGAAGTCACCGGCGGCGAGATCGGTGACATCGTCACCGACCGCCTCGACGGTGCCCGCCGCCTCGTGGCCGAGCAGGAAGGGGAAGTCGTCGTTGATGCCCCCTTCGCGGTAGTGCAGGTCGGTGTGACAGACGCCGCAGGCGGCCACGGCGACGAGAGCCTCGCCGGGACCGGGGTCGGGCACCTCGATCGTCTCGACCCGCACCGGGTCGCCCGGGGCCGTGGCCACCACCGCTCGCACCTCGTGCGCCATCCGTCTGTGTCCCTTCGCTGTCCTCGTCTCCGGGTCGCCACCGTACCGAGGCCCGGGGTGGCCCGTTGGCACCGTCTTAGGGCCCGTTGGCACCGTCTTAGGGTGGGGCACCTCGGTCGGTCGGTCGGTCGAGGTGTGGCGCGAACCGGCGGTTGAGTCACCAGATCGCGCCCGGGGCCGGGACTGGTCGGCGACGGGCGCCGCAGGAGGTTCGCCGCGATGGCTACGGTCCTGGTCGTGAGCCGGCCCGAGGACGCGCGCCCTGATCCGCCCCGGGCCCGGTGGACCGAGCTCGAGGGAGCAGCCAAGGCGTCGACCTACGACGACCGGTGGCGGGCGCTGGAGGCCGAGGGGCGATCGGTGCACGGCGAGGTCGACCTGGTGTCGTACCTGCTCACCCCGGACCTGGGCGACGGGGCGTCGGCCAGCGTGCTCGACGCCGGCTGCGGCACCGGGCGGGTGGCCATCGAGCTGGCGCGCCGGGGGCACGTGACCATCGGCGTCGACCGCGACGCCGACCTGCTGGCCTCGGCCCGGGCCAAGGCGCCCGACCTGCGGTGGGTGGAGGCGGACCTCGTGGCGCTCGGCGACCACGTGGCACCGGGGTCGATCGACCTCGCCGTGCTCGCCGGCAACGTGTTGATCTTCCTCGACCCGGGCACCGAGGCGGCCACCGTCGCCGCTCTGGCGGCCACGCTGAGACCCGAGGGCCTGCTCGTGGCCGGGTTCCAGGTGCGCCGCGGCGGATACGACACCGGTCAGCTCGACGCCGACGCGGCGGTTGCCGGCCTCAGCCTGCGCCACCGGTGGTCGACCTGGGACCGCGAGCCCTGGTCGGCCGGGGGCGGGTACCAGGTCAGCGTGCACTCCCCGGAGGGGTGACCCGATCCCGCCGGCGCACCGTAAGGGGTGCTTGACACCGGGCCGGAGGACGGGCGATCATCGGAGTTGTGATCGTGTGCCACTGTCGAGCGGTGAACCGTCGCCAGATCGAGGCCGCCGCCCTCTGCGGCGCGGCGACGGTTCGCGACATCGTCGGGGCGTGCGGGGCCGGTGGTGTCTGCGGCGGCTGCCGACCCGTCATCGAGGAGATCCTCGACGAGACGCCCGCCGCGCTTCCCCTGCGCCGCGCCGTCGCCGTCGCCTGACGATCGCCGCGGCGTGGCGATCCGATGGCCGGTCGACCGTTCGGGTCCGGGACGCCTCGACCAGGCGGCCCGGCCCCGCGGCGCAGGCCATGATGGAGCTCGACCGACCCGTCGGGCGCGTCGCCCCGGACCATCGAGAGGAACGCCATGCAGGGTGACCCCGCCGTCATCGAGATCCTGAACGAGGTGCTCACCGCCGAGCTCACCGCCGTGAACCAGTACTGGGTCCACTACCGCATGCTCGACAACTGGGGCCTGGAGCGCCTCGCCGGCCACGCCCGCGAGGAGTCCATCGACGAGATGAAGGACGCCGATCGCGTCATCGAGCGGATCTTGTTCCTCGACGGCGTCCCCAACATGCAGCGGCTCAACCCGGTGCGCGTCGGTGAGACGGTGCCCGAACAGCTCGCCGCCGACCTCGCCGTCGAGCAGGCCGCGGTCGAGCGCTACAACCGGGGCATCGCCCTGTGCGTCGAAAGGGGCGACAACGCCACCCGCGCCCTGTTCGAGACCCACCTCGTGGGCGAGGAGGAGCACGTCGACTGGATCGAGGCCCAGCTGAGCCTCATCGAGACCACGGGCCTCCAGCGCTACCTGGCCCAGCAGATCCACGCTGACGACTGACCGGACCCCGCTCGCGCCCGATGGCGGTGCCCACGCCGAGGTGGGGGGCGCCCATCGAGGTGGGTGCGGCGGCGCGACATGGGTAGGGAGGCGGCCATGACCCCCGTGCGCCTCCTCGCCCGCCCTCTGCTCGCCTCGATGTTCGTCTCCGGCGGCATCGACTCCCTCCGGAACTCGGGACCCCGGGCCGAGGTGGCCCAACCCGTGACCGATGCCGTGAGCGGTGCCGTGAAGGACCGCGTGGGCGACAACATCGACGTTCCGCAGGACCCCGAGCTGCTCACCCAGGTCAACGGCGGCGTCATGCTCGGCGCCGGCCTGCTGCTCGCCCTGGGCAAGCTGCCCCGTCTGTCCTCGGTCGCCCTGGCGGCCACCCTCGTCCCGACGACCTTCGCGGCCCACCGCTTCTGGGAGATCGACGACGAGGCCGAGCGAGCCGCCCAGCAGATCCACTTCATGAAGAACATGGGCCTCCTCGGGGGCCTCGCCCTGGCCGCGGTCGACACCGAGGGCCGCCCCGGACTCGCTCGGAGAGCCGGGCAGGCCACTGACACGGCGCGGCGCGAGACCCGCGCCGCCCGGCGCATCGCCAAGGCCGAGGGCCGCCGGGCCGGAGCCAAGGTGGCGGCCTCGGTGGCCGCTGCCCGACCCGGCTCCTGAGGTCTGGCGCGAACCGGCGGCAGGGCGACCAGGTCGCGCCACGCCACCGCCGTGGATCAACCCGACGAGGCCTGAGCCCCAGGCCACGCGATCGGGGGGGCCACCCCTTAGTGGGCCTGGTCCTGGGTCACGTGGGGCCGGGCCGGTAGGTTCGCCCCGTGGCCGCGTCCGGCTCAGATCCTCGCGTCCTGCTGGAACGGTACGAGCTGCGCGAGCAGGTCGGCCTCGGAGGCATGGGCGAGGTGTGGCTGGGCTGGGATCGCCGCCTCCAGCGCGATGTCGCGGTCAAGCTCCTCCTCGCCCAGCTCTCCGAAGAGTCCTCCTTCCGGCAACGCTTCGAGGTCGAGGCGCGCATCGCCGCCGCCCTCGACCATCCCAACGTGGTCAACGTGTACGACATCGACGACGACGGCGGGTCGCTGTTCATCGTGATGGAGCGGCTCCCGGGGCCGTCACTCGACCGGCGCCTGGCCGAGGGGCCGATGGGCACCGACGAGGTCGTGCGGGTCGCGACCGACATGCTCTCGGGTCTCGCCGCCGCCCACGAGCAGGACCTGATCCACCGTGACATCAAGCCCGGGAACCTGATCCGCTCCGCCGGCGGACGCTGGAAGGTCGGTGACTTCGGCGTGGCCAAGGACCTGGCGTCGTCGGCCAACCTGACCCTCGTGGGCGTGGCCGTGGGCACGCCCGCCTACCTCGCTCCCGAGCAGCTCGACGGGCGCCCGGCGACCCCGGCGACGGACCTGTGGGCGGCGGCGGTGGTGCTGCGCGAGGCCCTCACCGGCCGGCGTCCGTTCGAGGGAAACGACCCCATCGAGGTGGCCCACGCGGTGCAACACGTCGCTGTGCCACCGCTCGCGCGGGTGCGTCCCGACATCAGCCCCGGCCTCGCCGGCGCCATCGATCGAGGCCTCTCGCTGGACCCGGCGCACCGGTTCTCCCGGGCGATCGACATGCTCGCCGCCATCGAGGGCCGCGACCGGCTCGCCGGTGGGTCACCCGTCGGGACGGTCCCGGTCGGCGCCGACCCTCGGGCGACGGCGCCCGCCCCTGCGAACCCCCTGCCCGGGGGGCCGGCTCCGGCCGCCGATCCCGTCCCGCCCGCGGCTGCGGTGGTCCTCCCCGCCGCGATGAGCGCCGTTGCTCGGGGGCCGGGTCCCGGCCCGGTCGAAGACCCCCCGATAGCGGTGCCGGTCGTGCCCGGAGTCCACGCGGATCCGACCCTCGGCCCCTCCCCGCCCGTCGCGCCCCCTCCGACCGACGCCCGCTCGTCGTTCATCCCGCTGCTGTGGGCGGTGACCGCCGTTGGTGGGGTGATCCTGCTCTTCCTCCTGGTCGGCCTGGTCTTCGGTGCCGTCATGGTCGGCGACGACGACAGCGACGAAGATCCGCCGGCCACCACCGTGATGACCCAGCCACTTCCCAGCTCCGCACCCCCCGCCACCGCGCCCGACCGTCCGCCACCCCCATCCACCGCGCCCGAAGGTCCCGGTGGCCCCGCCGCCGGCGACGGGCCGGATCCCTCGGACCCCGACGAGAGGCCGAGGCCCTCGGACCCCGACGACGGAACCGAAGCTCCCAGAGGGCCGGACGAGAGCGTCCCCGACGGGGATCCGGCGCCCGTCCCCACCACCCCGACCCAGGACGAGGAGCAGGCCCCCGCCGGCTTCCCTGCGAGCGCAACGAGCAACCCGTAGGCACGGGCTCCCTGACGGCGTAGCCCGCAGAGCCCGCAGCGCTCACCGGCGCCCCGCACCCGCCATCCCGCGTCGGCGCCGGCGGCGCTGCAGGTGCACCAGTGGGCTGGCGGCGGGTCAGGCCCCCTCCACCGGCCCGAGGGTCGCGGACAGGGCGAGCGCCTCGGCCAGGCCGTCGTCGGCCACGTCACCGACGCGGTGGCGTGCCGCCGCCCGGGCCTCGGGCTCGGCGTTGGCCATGGCGATGCCGTGGCCCACCGCGGCGAGGGCCAGGGCGTCGTTGTTGCCGTCACCGACCATGGCCACCTCGGCCAGATCGACGCCGGCGAGGGCGGCGAGGCGAGCGACCCCCGAGGCCTTGGTGGTGCCGGCGGCGGTGATCGACACGAAAGCGGCACCGGCCATGGCCGGGGAGGTGGCGGAGTGCCCGACGGTCCCCGGGGGCGCAGCACCGCGGGCGGCAGCAGCCGCAACGACCGGCACGACCAGCTGGGCTCGCACGACCTCTCCCGCCAGGCCATCGAGTCGACGTCGACGGTGCTCGATGCCGAGCAGCGCGGCGTGGGCCACGGCGAGGGGCGCGTCGCTGTCGACGACGAGATCACGATCCGCGTAGAGCTCGAGCACCCAGTCGCGCTCGAGCGCGGTGGCGATCAGGGCGACGATCGCCCCGGCCGGGAGCGGCGTGTGGTGCACCGCATCGGTGCCGGTGTGGACCAGGCTCGTGCCCGACTGGAACAGGTGCCACCCGTCGGGATCGAGGCGCCGCGCCCAGTCCCACGTGAGGCCGAAGGCGGGCCGGGCCGTGGCGAGGGCCAGGTGCTGACCCCGGCCCACGGCGCGCTGGGCCGACGCCCACACCACCTCGGTCGGGGCGCCGGAGGAGCCGACGAGGGTGCCGTCGACATCGATGAAGACCAAGGGGAGCACCCGGCGATGGTGTCGGCCCGCACCGCCTCCATGCCAATGCGAGCCCCGCCCGAGCCCGGGACACCCGGCCCGGACGCCTCGACCCCGGCGGGGCCCGGCCCGGCGCGCCTTCAGCGGTCGGAGGGCTGCTTGCCGCCGTCGGCCGGCGCCTTGGGCGGCAGGGGGAAGAAGGCGCTGGTGCGTTCGATGTAGTCCGCATACTTGGGCCGGCGGCGACCGATGTCGCGCTCGAGCATGGCGACCCCCGACACCTTGAGCAGGAACACCGACATCACGACGGGCCCGATCACACCCCACCGCCCGAGCGTCGTCTCGGCCGCTACGAGGTAGATGCCCCACCAGACGAGGAAGTCGCCGAAGTAGTTCGGATGGCGGGTGTAGCGCCAGAACCCCTCGTCCATCACCTGGCCCTCGTTGTCAGGGTCAGCCTTGAAGCGGGCCAGCTGCAGATCGCCGCCGGCCTCGAAGGTGACGCCGACGAGCCACACCAGCGCCCCGAGCACGGCCAGGGGCCCGAGCGAGTCGTCCCCCTCCGCGGCGGCGGAGAGCTGCACCGGCACCGACACGACCAGCATCAGCGCCCCCTGCAGTGCGAACACCGTCGCCAGGCTGATCAGCCAGAACCAGGGCCCGTAGCGGCTGCGCATCTTCTGGTACCGCCGGTCTTCGCCGTGGCCGAGGTTCCGCCAGGCCAGGTAGCCCGCCAGGCGCAGGCCCCAGACCCCGACCAACACCATGAGCAGCACCCGACGGCCGAGCAGCCCGTCGCCCATCGCGAGCGACGCCGCCGCCACCACCACGAAGCCGAGGCCCCACACCACGTCGACGACGCTGGCGTCGCGGCGGATGACGCTGATGAGCCAGGTGGCGAGCATCAGCACCGTCACCCCGGCGGCGGCGGTGATCACCACGGTGCTGGGCATGGGCAGGCTCCGTGTCGCATGGGGCAGAGGACGACGGTGTCGCGTTCGGTGCGGGTCGCGTCGCCAGCGCTGGGGGCAGTGCAACGCTCCCCCGAACGAGTCGCCCTACACACCCGGGCGCGGTCGGACGCACGAGACCGTGTCGAGGTCGCCCGGCGGTCGTGGCGCACCATCGTCGGTGGCACACTGCGACAGTGGCCCCCGACACCTCCTCCGACACATCCGACGCCTCGTCCCCCGGCGACGTCGAGGCCTTCCCCCACGCTGTCGCCAGCTTCGACCCCACCGCCGGCTCCGTGCTGCTGTGGGCGCGCACCGAGCGCAGCGACCGGGTGCACTGGATCGTGGCTCTCGACGGCGCCCTCGATGACGTCGTCGCGTCCGGCGACGCCGACGTGCGAGCCGACCGCGACCACACCGTCGTGGTCGACGTCGACGGTCTCGAACCGGCCACGAGCTACCACTTCGCCTTCGAGGCCGACGGGGCCCGGTCGCTCGTGGCCCGCACCCGCACCCTGCCCACGGGCCCCACGGCCCGCGCCCGCCTCGGGGTCGTCGCCTGCGCCAACCTGGCCCGCGCCCCCCTGGCCGTCTACCGGGCCCTCGCCGGCATCGAGGACCTCGACCTGGTGCTGCACATGGGCGACTACATCTACGAGGACGCCGGTGATGCCGGCGACATCCCCGTCGACCCCCCGCACGACCTGGTCACAACGGACGACTACCGCCGCCGCTACCGCCAGGCCCGGGCCGACACGGACCTCCAGCAGCTCCACCTCCGCTACCCGTTCGTGACGATCTGGGACGACCACGACGTGGCCGACAACACCTGGGACGGGGGGGCCAAGGCCCATGACCCCGAGGAGCACGGTCCCTGGCGGGCCCGCCTGGAGGCCGCCACCACCGCCCGCCAGGAGTGGCTCCCGGCGCGCCTGCGCGACCCCGCCGACGAGGGGCTGCTGTGGCGGTCCCTCGAGCTCGGCGACCTGGCCGAGGTCGTCGTGCTCGACGCCCGCCTCGGTGGCCGCGACGAGGCCCTCGACAGCGCCGACGGCGACGGCGACATCGAATCCCCCGACCGTAGGATCCTCAGCCCCGAGCAGTGGGCGTGGGCGACCGAGCGCGTGGCTGACCGGACCCGGCCCTGGACCCTCGTCACCAGCCAGATCCCCGTGTCGGAGATGCGGCTGCCCATGCCCGACGGGGTGAACCTCGATCCCGTGCTCCCCGAGGGCTACACGGTCATGGACGGCGTCGGCATCTGCACCGACCAGTGGGACGGCTACGCCGCCGAGCAGCGGCGTCTGGCCGAGGTGCTGGGGGCTCGCGGAGGTGGCGCGGTCCTGCTGTCGGCCGACGTCCACTCGTCGTGGGTCTTCGACGGCCCCTTCGGTGCGAACGGCGAGCCCGTCGCCGGCGAGCTGACCGGCAGCAGCGTCTCCTCCACCACCATGGGCGGCAACCTCGGGCCCGCGGCCACCGGTCTGGCCGAGCGGATCGCGGCGGACATGGACCACGTGTGCTGGGTCGACCTCGACGAGCACGGCTTCATCGTGGTCGACGTCACGCCGGAGCGGGTGCGCGGCGAGATGTGGAAGGTCGACCCCTATGACACCGATGCCCGCGCCGAGCGGATGACGGCCTGGCGGATCGGGCCCGAGGCCGGTGCCCGCTGGCAGGAGGCCGACGATGCCGCGGCCGAGGAGGACGCCGACGAGGAGCCGGTCGCGGTCGAGGGCCCCGCCCCCCTCGGGCCCCCGGCAGGCGGGCGGCTGCCGAGCTCGAAGCGTACGGCGGCCGGGAAGCTCGTGCGCGCCGCAGCGGCCGCCGGGGTCCTGGTCGCCCTGCGACCGATCCTGCGGGCCGCCCGGGTCGGCATCCGCGCCGGGCGCTCGAACCACAGGTAGGGGCCCACGTCCAGACCGGTGCCGTCGCCCACCCGGACTGGTAGCGAGAACGGGTGCCCCAACACCCAGAATCCCTACCACTTCGGCCCCTCGTCCGAACTGGTAGCCAGGACGGGCGCCCCGCCACCCGAGGCGCCTACCGGTTCGGTGTCGCACCCAGAGGTGAGGCGGGCCCTGGTCGCGGCGGGTCAGCGGTGGAGCAGGTCGGCGGGGTCGACCTCGGCCAGGCGCGCCTCGGTGAGCAGGGCGTTGAGACCGGCGGCGGCGAGATCGGCCAGCACCCGGCCCAGCACCGAGGACCGATCGAGGGCGGACATCCCGGCCAGGGCGCCGAGGTCGGCCGCCGCTGCGGCCCCGGTGCGCGTCGCGTGCACGGCGGCGAGGCGCACGCCGGCCCGCACCGGAGCAGGGGCATCCTCGCCCGCAACGGCCGCCTCCCAGATCGCCATCGTGGCGGCGTCGAGCCCGGCGGCGGCGGCGTCGACCGCAGCCGCCGTGGCCGCCAACGTCCGACGGGTGAGCGGGTCATCGGCGAGGCGACCGGACCCGTGGGTCGGCTCCTTGTCGAGGGCCAGTGCGACCGCCAGGGCCACGGCGTGGCGGGCCAGGCCGACGGGCACCGCGGCCATGGTGGCCTGGGCGAAGGCCTCGAAGCCCAGGTGGAAGACCGGCTCGTCGCGCTCGGGCGGACCCTCGGCGACCCGGAACGCGCGGTGAGCGGGCACGAGGGCGCCGTCGACCGATGCGTCGCAGCTCGCGGTGGCCCGCAGCCCACGGACGTCCCACGTCTCGGGGTGGATCGTCACCCGCGCCGCCGGTACGGCCACGGTGACGACCTCACCGTCGGGATCGATGGCGTTGAACGTGAACCACTCGGCCCACGGTGCACCGCTGCACCACCGCCACCGGCCCTCGATCCGCCAGCCACCGTCATCGGCGGGCACGGCGCGACCGGGCTGGCCCGACCCTGCCACCGCGCCACCCCCGCCGAAGACCTCGGCCGCACCGTCGGGATCCATGTGCCCAGAGAACCAGGCCGGACCGGCGCCGATCATCGCCGCCCACCCGGCGGCCCCGTCGGCCTCGGCCAGCGTTGCGATGGTGCGACACGCGGCGGGCAGCGAGAGCCCCAGGCCGCCCAGGTCCGGCGGCTGGTGCAGCGCGAAGAGCCCCGCGCCGCGCAGCGCGTCGACCGCCGTCGGGGTCAGCCGTCCGGCCTCCTCCCCCGCCGCCGCCTCGGCGGCCAGGACCTCGCTCACCCGTCTCAGGTCGGTGCTCGGCGCCATGGACCCCGACCGTAGCGACGCCGCCGCCGGCCGCGACCCCGGGTCGGCACATCACCTGGGCCGGCCCGCAGCTTCTCCCCGGTGCCCGCCGTCGATGCCGCCCACCTCTCGATCACCCGTCGGTGACCTCGGATATGCTCGCCTTGACCCATCGGTCAAGATCGGGCACGCTTCGCCGATCTACTCGCGCGCCCCCGGGACGTACCGATGACCGACACCGCTGATCGCACCGCCAGCTCCACCAGCTCCACCAGCTCCACCGACGGCTACCTGGACGAGCTCGGGGCCTTCCTCACCTCGGAGTGGGACCCGGATCTCACCGTCGCCGCCTGGTGGGAGAAGCTGGGCACCGCCGGGTGGTCCGCTCCTGCCTGGCCCGAGGAGCACTACGGGCGGGGCCTCTCCCCCGCCGATGCCGGTCGCGTGGCCCGCGCCATCGCGGAGCACGGCGCTCTCGGCGCCCCCGGCGGCCTGGGCCTCCTGTTGGCCGGCCCGACGATCGTGGCCCACGGATCGGACGAGCAGAAGAAGGTGTGGCTGCGCGACATCGTGACCGGCCAGCAGGGGTGGTGCCAGCTCTTCAGCGAGCCCGGCGCGGGCTCCGACCTGGCCGGGCTCAACTCCCGGGCCGTGCGCGACGGCGAGGAGTGGATCGTCAACGGCCAGAAGGTGTGGACCTCCGCCGGTCACATCTCCGACATGGGCATGCTCATCGCCCGCACCGACCCCGACGCCCCCAAGCACCGCGGCATCACCTACTTCGGCATCGACATGCACCAGCCCGGCATCGAGGTGCGGCCCCTCAAGGAGATGACCGGTCGCGCCCTGTTCAACGAGGTGTTCCTCACCGACGCCCGCACCCCGGCTGACTCGGTGATCGGGGACTACGGCCAGGGCTGGATCGTGGCCAACACCACCCTCGCCTTCGAGCGCGCCGGGCTCGGGGCCGGCAGCGGCCACGCCGCCGCCTCGGCCGCCACGCCCGGGACCATCTCCGGTGACCTCGATCGCCGTGCGGCTGACTTCGTCGGCACCCGCCGCGCCGGGGGCGGGGGCCCGAGCGCCCTTGCCGGCGCCTACGCCCTCATCCTCGAGACGGCCCGCGCCACCGGTCAGCTCGACGACCCGATCCTGCGCCAGGACCTCATGCGCCTCTACACCGCCAACGAGCTGGCCCGGGTCGGGGGCCAGCGGCTGAAGGCCGAGAAGGCCGCCGGACGCGACATCGCCGGCTTCGGCAACCTGGCCAAGCTCTCGATGAGTACCATCCTGCGGCTCTCGCGCGAGCTCGGCCTGGCCACCCTCGGCGCGGCGGGCATGCTCCACGCCTACGCCAACGACGACCGCAAGGTGATCGAGGCGCTCCCCACGCCGGACCTGGGCCCCACGATCACGGAGCTGGCGTTGTTCTCGCCCGGTCCTCCGATCTACGGCGGCACCGACCAGATCCAGCGCAACATCATCGGCGAGCGCGTGCTCGGCCTCCCGAAGGAGCCGGGTCCGGCCAAGGACACCCCCTACGCCGAGCTCCCGAAGAACGGCTGAGCTCCGTCCTCGGGTCGACCGTGAGCGCGTGGCCGCGTCGATCCGGCTGACGACGGTCACCCGCTCTGCCTCTTCACCGGCTGACGCCCACCATGGTCTAGTCCGACTTAGTCAACTATTCTCATGACATGACGACGGTCAACATCCACGAGGCCAAGACCCACCTCTCCCGCCTCGTCGCCCGGGTCGAGGCCGGCGAGGAGATCACCATCGCCCGCGCCGGCAGGCCCGTCGCCCGCCTCGTCGCCCCCGAGACGCCCAAGGAACCACGGAAGCTGGGGCTCTGGAAGGGCAAGGTCTGGGTCGCCGATGACTTCGACGAGACACCGGAGTGGCTCATCGGAGAGTTCGAGGATGGTCCGATCGAACCGCCCGGCCTCGGGTGAGCCACCTCCTCGACACCCACACCTTCCTCTGGGGCCAGGCCGAGGACCCGCGCCTTGGATCGGTCGCGGCGGCGTTGATGGTGGACCCGTCGGCCCCGGTGTACCTCTCCGTCGCCTCGGCATGGGAGATGTCGATCAAGGCGGCCCGGGGCCGTCTCGACGTCCCCGACGGGCTCGCGTCGGTGGTCGAGGAGGCCGGCTTCGACGTGCTCGGGATCGATCTGCGGCACACGGCCGAGGCCCAGCGCCTGCCCATGCACCACCGGGACCCCTTCGACCGGATGCTGGTGGCGCAGGCCCGGATCGAGCGACTCACCCTGATCACCGCGGACCCGGCGATGGCGGCCTACGAGGTCGACCTCCTCGACGCTCGCCGCTGAGCTACTCGTACCGGAGGCCCGTCTCGCGGAGCATGGGAAGGAGGTTCTGGGGGACGTCGGGCGGGCGGGGCCCGGGCTCGTAGGCCACCGAGGTGATCACGCCGGTGTAGGGGTACGGGCCGTGGGCCTCGTACAGACGCCACACCACCGGTGAGCGGCGGTCGAGGCCAACGTCGATGCCTTCGAACGGGGCCATGGCGTAGAGGCAGGGCCAGCCCGCCTCGGCGGCGACCGGGGCCCCGTCGACGTGCGGCGAGAGGCGGCGAAGGTGCGCCCGACCCGCCCCCCGAACCCTGGGTAGGTCCGACCGCTGTCAACCGCGGCGGAGTCGTTCGTCATCGGTCCCCCGTTGGTGTGGCGAGCCTCGCGATGCTGCCACGCCGATCACGCCCGTCACGCCGGTCACGGGCAACCGTCGCCGGGCACCACGCCACCCGGCGGAGCTGGATCAGGGCGTGCCGCGGCCCGTGCGGTCCTGCAGCTCGTCGATGCGCTGCGACGCCTCGGCCTTGGTGAGCGAGGGGTCGAGGGGTTCACCGGCCTGGTCGGAGAGCGTCTTCAGGTAGCTCTCCTGGGCGCCGGTCATGGGCTCTTCACCGGTCTTCCAATCGTCGGGATCCTTCTCGAGGTTGGAGCCCTCGAGGCTGGGATCGATCTCGGGGAGGGGCTGCTGTTGGGCATCGGACATGACCCCAACCTTCCCGTACGTCTGTTCGTCAAACCTGAGCCACGCTTGGCGATAGGCGAGGTGCTCGGCCGACTCGACCAAGGTGCGCGTCAGGCGAGGGGGGAAGGGCGCACGAGATGTCCGTGGGTGTCCGATCTAGAGGGTCGACGCGCTGACGTTGACGAAGGATCGGATCTCCGCGGTCAGCTGCTCGGGCTGATCGGCCGGGAGGAGGGTGTAGCTGTCGTCGATTTCAACCATGCGGGCCTGGGGGAACAGCCCGGCGAGATGTCGGCCGGTCCCGACGGGCATCACACGATCCTCGCTCGCCCACACCACCAGTACGGGCCGGTCGAAGGACCGCAGGCGGCTCGTCGCTTCGCGCAGGGCCTGCCTGCTCGCCTTGACTGACCGGAGGTACTTCGTGAGGTCGCGGCGGATCGCCCGCTGGGTCTGAAGCGGCCGGAGCCACTCGTCCATCACCGCGTCGGGGATCGGACGCTTGGCCATCCAGCCGAACGTGAAGGGTGCTCTCCGCAGTGCACGCACCCGCAGCTGTTGCATGGCGAGGTTGACGCCGCCGGGCAGCTTCGCAGCGAGCGCGACCGTGCGCCCCGGAAGCCCTGGCGGGTAGTTGTCCGCGGTCTCACAGGAGCACAGGACCATGCTCGTGATGCGCTCACAGGCGCTGGCGGCGAGCAGTTGTCCCATGCCGGTGTCGCACTCGACGAAGGTCACGCCGTGCAGGTCGAGGAGCTCGAGGAAGTCGTCGAGGATCTCCACGAGGCCCGGGAGCGAGAGGTCCGCCCCGCCGGCCATCGGTTCGACGTGGGCTCCCAGCGGCAGCGTCGGGACGACACACCGGAAGTCGTGGCGCAGGACCTCGACGACGGGGTCCCAGAGCGTGCCGCCGACCGCCAAGCCACCCGTCAAGACGATGGTCGGCTTCGTGCCGCCCGTGTCGGTGTAGCTGATGAGTCCGGCGCGTAGTGCGGCTGTCGGCATCGGAGCCTCCTGCGGTGATGACCCCGCGGCTGCTAGATAGATCGCTCTAGCGATAGAGTAGCGACGGGACCGAAGAGAGAGCAACCGCGACGAGGAGGCCACGTGCCGAGCGACACCAGGGATCGACTGATCGATGTCGGCGCTGCGCTCCTGTGCCGGCAGGGCTACGTGGGGACGGGGGTGAAGCAGATCGTGACCGAGGCGTCGGCACCCTTCGGCTCGCTGTACCACTTCTTTCCCGGGGGCAAGGAGCAGCTCGGCGCAGAGGCCGTCCGACGCTCGGGTGCGATCTATGGCGAGCTCGTGCCGCTCATCTTCGACTCGGCGCCCGACATCATCAGGGCCACCCGGTCCTTCTTCGAAGGAGCGGCCGAGGCCCTGAGCGAGAACGACTGGGCCGACGCATGCCCGATCGCCACCGTTGCCCTCGAGGTCTCGGGCACAAACGAACCGCTGCGCCAGGCATGCGCCGACGTGTTCGAGGCCTGGCTCGAGCTCGTCGGGGCGCGCTTCAGGGCGGCGGGCATTGCTCCAAGCCGTGCCCGAGAGCTCGCCATCTCGGTCGTAGCCTTGCTGGAGGGCGCGTTCGTCCTCGCCCGGGCGCTGCGCAGCACCGAGCCCGTGCTGGCTGCAGGTCGCTCGGCTGTGGCTGAGGTTGAACGGGCCCTGACGCAAGAGGTCACGCGATGAGCCAGTGCGCCCGTCGGGACTCCTGGTCACCGTCTGCGGTCGCGATCGCCGGCGGAGGCGACGTCGATCACGACGTCGCCTGGAACAACCGGGGATCGCGATGAGACCGACCCGGCGAGATGGGGAGCCTGATGGCTGAGAGCAACCGTGAGTTCGTGTCGTTGGAGTCGGCGACCGCCTCCCGAGCCGGGGCGGGGGGACGGCCGTGCCAGGGCCTCTACCACCGACCCGCCGGCGGGGAGCCCACGGCAGCGGTCATCGCCACCCACTACAACGTCGACTTCAGCGAGCACTACCTGGCGCCCTACCTGGCCGAGCGTGGGTACGGGTTCCTGGGGTGGAACACCCGGTACCGGGGCAACGAGGCCTACTTCCTCTTGGAGCACGCCCTCATCGACATCGGCGCCGGAGTGACGTGGCTGCGCCGGCGCGGCGTCGAGACGGTGGTGCTGCTCGGCAACTCGGGCGGCGGCTCGCTCATGGCCGCGTACCAGTCCCAGGCCGTCGAGCCGAACATCCGGCCGGGCTACGGCCTCACGGTGCCCGACGCGGCCCTCACCCTGCCCCCGGCCGACCTGTACGTGTCGCTCAACGCCCACCCCGGCCGCCCCGAGGTTCTCACTGCGTGGCTCGACCCGGCCGTGGCCACCGAGACCGACCCGCTCTCGGTCGTCCCCGAGCTCGACATGTTCGCCCCGGAGCACGGACCTCCGTACCCGCCGGAGTTCGTGGACCGGTACCGAGCGGCCCAGCGGGCTCGCAACGAGCGCATCAGCGCCTGGTGCCTCGACGAGCTGGGCCGCCTGGAGGCGGCCGGCGTGCGGGACCGGACCTTCGAGCTCTACCGGGTGTGGGCCGATCTCCGTTTCGCCGATCTCACCCTCGACCCCTCGGACCGGGAGCCGGGCTGTTACCTCGGTGACCCGAAGCGCGCCAACTTCGGACCGTCGGGCATCGGCCGCAGCAACACGCTGCGGACCTGGCTGTCGATGTGGAGCCTCGACCACTCGGACTGCCAGGCCGGTCCCCACCTGGCCCGGATCACTGTGCCGTCGCTGGTCGTGCAGTCGCGGGCCGACCAGGGCGTCTTCCCATCCGATGGTCAGGCGCTGTACGACGCTCTGGCCGCGGAGGACAAGACCCTGGAGGCGGACGTCCCCGGCGACCACTACCTGCTGGCCCCCGAGGGCGCTCGCGACGAGGTCGCTGACCTACTCGCCGGATGGCTCGGGGAGCGGGCAGGGTGAGCGGTGGCCGCATCGAACACGGGGCGGCCCAGCGGTTCTTCACCGCACTGTTCGCCCCGGCCTCGGGGGACACGGCCTGCTCGCCGTTGGTCCGACGGTCAGGCGCGGACCTCGTCCTGGGTGTCGGCATCGACCTCGGCGCCGGTCTCGGCGTCGTGGCCCGAACGAGCCCGGACCGCGGCGAGGAAGTGGTGCACCGCGCCCACCGCCGCGAGGGTGCGGTGTGAGTCGAAGATCTCGAAGGCGTGCTGGGCGCCGGGCAGCTCGGCGTAGACCACCGGCGCCTTGGACTCGGCGCGCATCATGGCCGCGAAGGACCGGGCCTGCTCGACGGGAACGAGCGTGTCGTTGCTGCCGTGCACGATCATGAACGGCGGAGCATCGGGCCCGACCCAGCTCATGGTGGACGCCTGCTCCCAGACGTTGCGCGCGTCGTCGATGCGGGACTTCAGCACCCGCTTGCCCAAGAACTCCTCCAGGCCCTCGAACCCGGTGCCGTCGCGGTTGGTCCAGTCGTAGACGCCGTAGAACGGCACGGCGGCCACGATTCGCGTGTCGGCCTCCTCGAAGCCGGGCTGGAACGTCGGCTCGTTGGCGGTGAGCGCCGCCAACGAGCTGAGGTGCCCCCCGGCCGAGCCCCCGGTGATGGCCACGAACTCGGGATCGCCGCCGTGGTCCGCGATGTTCTCCTTCACCCAGGCGATGGCCCGCTTCACGTCGACGATGTGATCGGGCCAGGTGCTCCGCGGGCTGAGGCGGTAGTTGATGGCCACGCAGACCCAGCCCCGCTCGGCCATGTGGGCCATGAGCGGCCCGGCCTGCTGCTCCTTGTTGCCCATGACCCACGCGCCGCCGTGCACCTGGAGCAGGACCGGTGCCCGCCCGTCGGCCGGTAGGTCGTCGCGGGCCCAGATGTCGAGCTGGTTACGGCGGCCGAACTCGCCGTAGGGCACGTCGCGCACCCGTCGCCAGCTGCGGATGTGCTGGTTGAACGGGCCCGACACCAGGCGCCGGCGCACCGCCGAGGGGCCAGCCGCCGGCAGCGGGTCGCGACCCTCGTCGAGCTCGTCGCCCAGCCCGTCGCGCAGGGCCCGCTCGAAGACCTCAGGTGCTCGGGAGGACTCGGACCACATCCGGGCCAGGGCGGACCAGGAGCCCATCGACAGGCCGAGGCCGACCAGGCCGCTCGGGGTGCGCAGGGCGCCCTTGCGGGTCGCGTTCAGCGTGGCCAGCGCCTGCCACCCAATGGCGTGGATCGGCAGCTCGGAGGTGAGCCAGCCAGGGAAGAAGCACGCCACCGCGCCCCTTCCCTTGCGGGTCAGCGGCTGGCGGGCGTTGGCCGTGTTGAGGGCACCGAGGGCAGACGCGACCAGGAAGCCACGACCGGCCCGGCGGGCACGGTGGCGGCTCTCAGGGGTTCGAGAAGGGTGAGCCATGGGCCCATCGTCGCGCGCTGGACACCTGTCAGGCTCACCGAGACCCGTCGGTCCTGTCGCCCTCAGGCGCCCGGACCGGGCGGCGCACCGCGACAGGACCGACCGCTTCGTCCCGCCCTTCCGGTCCATCGCGCGCGGGCGCCGGGGCGCACCGCGTCGCGCCCGACCCCCACCGCGCTCGGGATCCTCAGTCGTCCTCGGCGTCGGCGGGGTCGTCGGCGGGCAGGAGCCCGGCGGTGAGGGCCAGGGCCATGGCCATGTCGGCCGCCCGCTCGACGGCGAGGGCGAGGTGCTGCTCGGCGAGCGAGCCCTGGCCCTTGAGCGGCGGGGCCCCGAGCGACCGGATGACCGCGGTGGCGTCGTTGGCCCGCTGGATCGCCTCGGGCGGCTCCAGCGAGGCCACCGGACGCCAGAGGTCGACGGCCTTGGGCTTCTTGCCCCGTCGCCGCCGACCCTGGCTGGCCTTGGGCTCCTTCGCGCTCATCGTTGCACCATCCCGGTGAGGACCGCATGCGGTCGGGTCGCGACGACCGGGCACCGACGAGCGCTGCCGGCTCCGCAAGCTCCGCCGCCAGAGAGCCCGTGCTGCTTGGTTCGCTCGCTGCGCTCACTCACGTCGCGTCCTCGGTGAGCAGCGTGTCGGGGCGCAGGCCGAGGGCCACCCGCAGCTGACCTGCGTCGAGGTCCGACAGCGAGCTCGACTTGGGCAGCACCAGATCCGCGATGTGGCGCTTGCCGGCCACGACCTCCTCGACCCGTTCATCGACGGTGCCGGGGCAGACCAAGCGGTGCGACACGACGGTGCGCGTCTGGCCGATGCGCCACGCCCGGTCGCGGGCCTGGTCCTCCACCGCCGGGTTCCACCACCGGTCGTAGAGCACGACGTGGCTCGCGGCGGTGAGGTTCAGGCCGGTGCCGCCGGCCTTGAGCGACAGCACCAGGGCACCGGGTCCCTCCTGCTGCTGGAACTCCTCGATCATCCGGTCGCGGGCGCCCCGGGCGAGTCCGCCGTGGTAGCACGAAACCGGGACGCCGGAGACCTCGGTCAGGTGCCCGGCCAGGCGCACCCCCCACGAGGCGAAGTGGGTGAAGATCAGCACCTTCTCGCCCGAGGCGAACACCGACTCGACGATCTCCTCCAGGCGGGCCAGCTTGCCCGACCGACCGGCCAAGGGCTTGTCGTCGGCCTGGTAGTTCACCGGGTGGTTGCAGATCTGCTTGAGGGCCGTGATGGCGGCGAGGATCGCCCCCTGCTTGGGCTCGGCCCCGGCCGGAACCGCGGTGGAGTCGGCCACCAGCCCGTCGAGCACGGCCTGGTAAAGGCCGATCTGCTCGGGGGTCATGGCGCAGTGGTCGAGCTCGTCGATGCGGTCAGGCAGCTCGGCGGCGACCTCGGGCTCGGTCTTGGTGCGGCGGAACACCAGGATGCCGTTGAGGGCCCGGAGAGCGGCCTCGCCCTCGCCCGAGAGCTGAGCGACGAACTGGGCGCGGGGCCCGACGAGGCCGGGGTTGGTGAAGTCGAGGATCGACCAGAGGTCGCCGAGACCGTTCTCGACCGGCGTGCCGGTGAGGGCGATGCGGGTTCGGGCCGGGATGCGCCGCAGCTGCTGGGCGGTCTCGTTGGCCGAGTTCTTGATGGCCTGGGCCTCGTCGAGAACCACCCGACGCCACTCGAGGTCGGCCAGGGCGTCCACGTCGCGCACGGCGGTGCCGTAGGTGGTGATCACCAGATCGGCCCCGGCGAAGGCGCCGTCGAGCTCGTGGTGGGAGGCGCGCGAGGCGCCGTGGTGCACCACGACCCGCAGGCCCGGGGTGAATCGGGCGGCCTCGGCGGCCCAGTTGCCGACCACCGCGGGTGGGGCGACGACGAGGGCGGGCCCGTCGCCCCGGGTGCGCCCGAGGTGGGCGAGGACGGTGGGGGTCTTGCCCAGGCCCATGTCGAGGGCCAGGCAGCCGCCGAGCTCGACGGCGTCGAGGTAGCCGAGCCAGCTCAGGGCCTCGGCCTGGTAGCTGCGCAGCTCGCCCTCGAAGCCCGGCGGCCGGACGTCGACGTCGGTCGAGACGGCCTGGGCCTTCTCGAGCAGCTCGGTGGCCCAGCCGCGGCCGTCGACGGTGAGGCCCCCGGCGAGCGGGGTGCCTTCGAGCCCGACGGAGTGGCGGAGGATCTCGGCCCCGGTGAGCTGGGTCGTGTCGGACCGTTCGGCGAGGGCGGCGGCGGCCTCCTTGAGGTCGGCGCGGTCGAGCTCGACCCAGCGGCCGCGGGAGCGCACCAGGGGCCGGGCCTCGGCGGCCAGGCGGGCGACCTCGGCGGCGGTGAGCTCGACGTCGTCGAAGAGGGCGGTCCAGCGCACGTTGCTCAGCTGGTGGGCGCCGACGACGGAGTCACCGGTCGGCTCGGTGAACAGGCGCAGCCCCGCCGACGGCTTGCGTCGCGACAGGGGCGGGACCCGCACCTCGAACCCCGCGGTCGTGAGCGTGGCCCCCGTGACGGTCATGAGCTCCCACGCCTCGTCCTGGCTCAGGTACACCTGGCCCCGACGGAGGGCACCGGCCCGGAGCAGGGCGGGGAAGACGCGCTCGAGGCGGGCCAGTTCGTCGGCCAGGGCCTTGGTGTCCTTGCCGTCGACCAGGGCGACCTCGACCGGCAGCAGGGTGCCCTCGGCCCCGGTGCCCAGCACGGAGAGGAACCAGGCGTCGCCCTTGTCGGGCGGGTCGAGCGCCACGACGAGGGTGGGTCGGTTCGGGTTCACGACCGGTTTGATCCAGCGCTGCAGGCGCTTGGAGACCTCGGCGCCGGCGGCAACCGGTGCCTCGAAGGTCGATCCGTCGAGGCGGGTGATCACGGCCTCGGACACGGCCAGGGCGTTGCGGGTGACCGGCGGCGGCGCCGGCAGCTCCAGACGGCCGGCGGCGTCGGACGCGATGGCGTCGACCACCGCGGTCAGCACGTTGCGGGCCACGGTCTTGGGATCGGCGTTGCCCAGCGCGACGACCGGGCCCGGCATCGAGGTGGCCAGCGCCGCGACCTCGTCCTCGTCGATCAGCGCGGGCAGCCAGCGCACGTTGAGCTCGAGGACTGAACCGTCGGAGCGGCCGTCGCTGCGCAGGTTGGGCACGATGCAGCCCTGGGCGGCGAGGCGCACGGCGGCGACGGCGACCCGGCCGATCCAGGTGACGCTCGAGCCGAGGCCCTCACCGCCGAGCCCGCCACCGACGGCGACCAGCCAGCCGAGCGAGTCGGCCACGGGGATCGAGAGCGCCTCGGCGTGGATGCCCCCGGGCAGGCGCACGCCGGGGTGCACGCTCCAGCCGAGGGCCGGTGCCCCGGTGGCCTCGATGCGGTCCGCGAGCTCGTCGTTGCCGGCGGGCGAGACGCCCGGCCCGCCGGCCCACAGCACGATCTCGCCCGCCGACCACGACGCCTGGAGGCGGATCTCCCCGGCCGGGTCGGCCACCAGACCCGCCGCCACCGAGACCGTGGCACGGGTCATGAGGTCGAATGTGGCCTCCAGCAGGGCGAGGTCGGACTCGAAGTCGGTCACCACGACGACGCGCTCGGAGCCCTTCAGCTGACGGGCCGCCTCGAGGCGCTCGTCGGTGTCGTCGATGAGTCGCTCGACCAGCCGGAGGTGCGCGTCGGGCGCGGCTTGGAGCATCGCCCGTTGTTCGTCACTTGCTCGTCCCTCGACGGCGGCCCAGACGGCCGCCTCGAAGGCTCGTGTGGCCTCATCCATTGATGTGCGGCACTCCCTGCGCCGACCCCCCACACCATCGGGTGCGGAGGGCAACGTTCGCTGGCGGCGTCTCGGAGGGTCGTCCGACCCGGACCTGCTCCACCGCCGACGAGGCGGGACGCCTAGAAGTCCAACGCTATCGCACCGACGGGCGCCGATGCGTGCCGCGACCCCTGTGACTCCCGTCATGTCTCACCGGCGGCCGTGAGCGGGGTGGGCGGTCAGTACGGGGCGACGTCGGAGAAGTAGTGGCGCGGGGTGTCGACGAGCATGGCGTCGATCTGGTCGTCGGTGACCCCGTTCTCGCGCAGGTACGGCAGCACCTCCTGGGAGATGTGGAGGTAGTGCCACTGGGGCAGGAACGCGAGGACGCCGGGATCGATCCAGTCGATGTAGCAGGCCGCGTCCTGGGAGAGGACCATCTGCTCGGCGAACCCCCGGCGACACATCTCGACGACGATGTCGGCCCGGGCCTCGAAGGTCGTCTCGAGGTTGATGCCGAAGCGGTCCATCCCGAGGAGGAACCCGGCCTCGGCCAGCTCGGTGAGGTGGTCCGCGTCGGTGCTGTCGCCGCTGTGGCCCAGGACCACCCGCCGGGGCGCAACGCCCTCCTCGTCGCAGAGCACCTGCTTCACCAGCAGCCCGGTGTGGTCACCGGGGTGGGTGTGAACGGTGATGGGAACGCCGGTGCGCCGGTGGGCCCGCGCCACGGCACGCATCACCCGCTCGACACCGCCGGTGAGCCCGTGGTGGTCGATGGCGCACTTGAGCAGTCCGGCTCGCACCCCGGTGCCGGCGATGCCGTCGGTGATGTCGCCCACGAACATGTCGACCATCGGGTCCGGCACCTCCGTCCCGAGCGCCGCGTTCAGGGCCGGGCCCCGGTGGTGGAAGAAGAAGGGCACGTCGCCGTAGGTGTAGCAACCCGTCGCCACGACGATGTTGAGCTCGGGCACCTGCTCGGCGATGCGCTGCACCCGGGGGATGTAGCGGCCCAGGCCGATCACGGTGGGGTCGACGATGGTGCGGACCCCCTGGGCGGCCAGGGCGGCCAGCTTTTCGACTGCGTCGGTGACCCGCGCCTCCTCGTCGCCCCACTCGTCGGGGTAGTTCTGCTGCACGTCGGGGGTGAGCACGAAGACGTGCTCGTGCATGTAGGTGCGGCCGAGCTCGGCGCTGTCGATGGGACCGTTGACAGTGGGGACCAGTGGCATGAGGGCCTCGTCGGGTGGCGGGTGCCCGCCGGCGCCGCCGCGACGCAAGCTGGCCGCGGGCGAGGTGCCCGGCCCGGACACTCCTACCACGACAGAACGCGCTGGGGGTCCGTGCCCGCTGGGTCACCATCGGACCTTCTTGGCCACCCGCCGGCGATGGAGACCTACGGCGTCAAGAGATCGATCAAGTCCGGACTATCTAGACTTGGTCATCATGGTCATACAGATGAACGTCTCGGAGGCCAAGGCCAAGCTGTCGGAGCTCCTCGATGCCGCCGAGTCGGGTGACGAGGTGGTGATCGCCCGGTCGGGCCGTGCTGTCGCCCGCCTCGTCGCCATCTCCGAGCCTTCTCCCCGCACTCTCGGCTTCCTGCCCGTGTCGGTGGCCGACGAGCTGTTCGCACCGCTGGCCGACGGCGAGCGGGCGGACTGGGAGTGACGACGCTGCTACTCGGCACCCACACCTTCGTCTGGGCGGTCGGCGCGCCGGACCGACTCAGCGGACGCGCCCGTGGGCTCATCGCGTCCGGCTGACCTGGGGCCAGCGCTGCCAGGCTCGCACCAACGCCTCCTGAGCAAGCTCCTCCCCACCCGCTCGGCTCCCCGTCGCAAGGGTTATGGCGCCGACGAGCCGGTCACGGATGCTGTCGCACATGTCCTCAGGGCCCTCCACCGTCATCGGAGACAAGACGCCCGGGTCACGGAATCGGTTTAGCGGCCATCACGCCGACACGGCCGGGCCTCGCTCGGGCTCGGCGTCGTGTGGGAGCCGACGACGTCGCATGAGACCGTCACGGCGCACCCAGGACGACGGGGTTCGGTAAGAGGCCGGCGTCAGTCCTGGGGCCAAGCGGCACGGAGCATCTCGGCCCGTCGTCGGAGCTCGCCGGGATCAGCGGGCGCTCTGGTCGACCCGTAGAGACCGTCGCCATCCCACCGGGGGAACACGTGCACGTGGTAGTGCCAGACGTCCTGGTTGCCGGCGGGCTCGTTGTGCTGACGGGTCGAGACGCCGTCGCAACCGAAGGCCGCCTTCATGGCGATCGCCGAGGCCCGGACGGCGCACTGGATCGGTGTGCCGAGCTCGGGCGGCAGGTCGAAGACGTTCTCGTGGTGCTCGAGCGGGATGACCAGCACGCTCCCGGGGTTGCGTGGCCACCACGCCGGGTTCACCTTGACGAAGACGTCCTCGTCGCGGTGGACGATCGCCAGCGGGTGGTCGGACTCGCCCGTCGCCACGTTGCGGCAGAACGGACACTGGTAACCCGGTGGAGCGTGGTCGTACATCTCAACGACATGTTGCCCGACCGGCTCGTCACTCGGCCCGCCGAGACACGTCCGTGGTCGATCGCCACCCGGCGTCGATGTCATCGACGCGAGCGTCGACGGGACGCGGGGGACGACTGGGGGTCAGCGCAGCAGCTCGTTGCGGTGATCTGCGAGCCATTGTTGCGCTCCCGTGATGAAGTCGAGAGCGCCGAGGCCGACGAGCCGTTCGATTCGCGGGTCGCCGTCTGCGTGCCCGGCCTCGAACGCCGCACGCTGCGCGCTCTGTGCGTGGGCGGCGTGACCGAGGAGGTCGACCGGAGACCGCGTCCCGTACGCCTCCGCAGCGACACGGAGCAGACGTCGCTGCACCTGCAGTGGTGGCGCAGCCGGGGAGCCCAGCATGAGGTACCGCCAGGTCGCATAGCCGACGTCCTCGTCGCGAGCGCCGGGCCGTGCGTTGTCCCAGTCGATGAACGCGAAGGCGCCGTCGTCGTCATAGACGGTGTTCCAGGGGGACAGATCACCGTGGCGGACGACCTCCTCGACGCCCGCCAGCTCAGATCCGGTGGTGATGTCGTGGTAGCGGCGGATCAGCAGGAAGGCCGAGCGCACACCCACATCCGCGACGACCACCTCCGAGATCGTCTCGGGTGCGACCTCGATCGGTACGTGGCCGTCCACGTAGGTCAGGATCTCCTCATCGCCCTCGGTTCCGAGCACCCGCGGCGACCCGTCGAAGCCTTGGTCCTCGAGGTAGCGCAGCAGCTCGTGCACGAACGGCGTGTGCGATCCCATCTGGCGTCGAACCGCTCCATCGACGAGCCGAGCGCCCGTCATCCACCCGCCCGGGAGCCGCCCGACCTCCTCCATGGGGTCGATCCTGGCCGCCGTCGCGGGCTCGGGCAACCGCCGACGCGGGGTCGAGCCCTCAGGGCCCGAGCCGGTGGACATGGCGACCGTCAGGTCGTCTCTCGACAGGTGGCCGGCGAGCTCGTCTGACAACAGGCGGGCCGCACTGCTGCGTTGACCATGCCATCTGGGGCCGGCGGCGCGCTCAGGTAGGTACCATGCGTACACGTGGGACCATCAGGACCACTGATACCATGTTTGCCATGGCTCCCCCGATCTCCTCGTCGTTCTCTCTCGGACACGAGTTCCGGTCTCGAGAGGCGCGCGACCACCTCAAGGATGTCTTGGACCGGGCCGAGTCCGGCGGTGTCGCTGTGATCCGCCGCACCGTCCCCGTCGTGGTGCTGCACCGAGACGCCGTGGGGGCGGCCCTTCAGGCGGCCGCGCCGGTGCCGGTGCTCAGCTCTGTGAGCGGTGGTCAGTTCTTCTTCTGGGTGGAGGGGGCGCCCATCCACGCCGTCGGCGACGGCCTCACGGCGGCCGAGGAGGCCTTCCTGGACGCCCTCGTCGACTACGCCCAGGCGTGGTTTGACGGCCTCAACACCGCGCCCAACCACAAGCGGTTCCGAAACCTCGCCCTCCTGGTTGGCATCTACGCCGGCGATCGTGCCGAACTCCACCGGGTGATCTTCGGCGACGACTGATGCGCCCACTCCCTCACCGAGCGCACCGCAAGTTCGTCGAGACCGAAGGGTGGACCAAGAAGACCGGGACGGGCTCCAAGAAGGCCGGCGACCACCACCGCTACACCCTCGAGCTGGCGACCGGCGACGTCCTCTACACCCGGGTCTCTCACGGCGCGAGTTCCCTCGACGACCCCAACCTCGTCGCCGCCGTGCTGCGGGACCAGCTCCAAGTCTCCGAGGAGGACTTCTGGGCCTGCGTCGATGAGGGCATCCTACCGCCCCGCCCCCGAGCAGAGTCGGGGGAGCCCGAGGGCCCAGCCGTCGACGCCAAGCTCATGCGCAACCTCGTCCGCAAGGTTGGGCTGAGCCCCGCCGAGCTCGAGGGCATCACCCAGGACCGCGCCATCCAGATCTGGAACGACTGGCTGATCAGCGGCGGCACGTGAAGGCGTGGTGAGGGGTTGCGTTCGTACAACCCCGATGACATCGGACGCGGCGTCACATCAGCTGCAGCCGCTGGTGCTGCCGCAGCTGGGACAGGCGTGGCACGAGCCCGCACGCATCATCTGCACACCGCACTGCATGCAGTACGGGGCGTCGGAGTGGCGCACCTCGAGCTGGGCCTGGGGCACCTCGGGCGCCGGGGTCGAGTCGAGCACCCCGGCCCGCTCGAGCAGGCTCGGGGGCGGCATCGGCCCGGCGTCGTCGATCTCCTGGGCCAGCGCCGAGGCAGAGGGCACCGACTTGGGATCGGCGTACATGTCGGAGCCCTGCACCGTCTCGGTCACCGTCTCCTCGACCCCCGGCAGCGTGGGCTGGGTGCGCTCGGAGACGGTGAGGATGCCGAGCTCGGCCCGCTCCTCGTAGGTCAGGTACTCGACGGCCAGACGGCGGAACATGTAGTCGACGAGCGACGAGGCGATGCGGATGTCAGGGTCGTCGGTCATGCCCGCGGGCTCGAAGCGGGTGTTGGTGAAGGTCTCCACGTAGGCCCGCAGCGGCACGCCGTACTGCAGGCCGTAGCTCACCGAGACGGCGAAGGCATCCATGATGCCGGCGAGGGTCGATCCCTGCTTCGAGATCCGGACGAAGATCTCCCCCGGACGGCCGTCCTCGTACTCGCCGACGTTGACGAAACCCTTGCAGTCGGCGACGCGGAACTCGAAGGTGCGGCTGGCCCGCGACCGGGGCAGCTTGCGCCGCACCGGCTCCTTCACCGTGACGACCTTCTCGATCACCTTCTCGACGACGCGCTCGACCACCTCGGTGGCGGTGGCACCCTCAGCGGCGACGGCCTCGACCACGTCCTTCTTGGTCATGGAGAGCGGCTGGGCCACCTTGCACCCGTCGCGGTAGATCGCCACCGCCTTCACGCCCATCCGCCAGGCGTCGATGTGGATCTGCTCGACGTCTTCGACGGTGGCCTCGGTGGGCATGTTCACAGTTTTGGAGATGGCCCCGGAGATGAACGGCTGGACCGCCGCCATCATCTTCACGTGTCCCGTGTAGTGGATGGTGTTGTCGCCCATCGAGCAGGCGAAGACGGCCAGGTGCTCGGGAGCGAGGTGCGGGGCGCCGACGATGGTCTTGTTCACGTCGATGTAGACGACGATCTCCGCGATGGCCGCGTCGTCGTACCCGAGGTTGCGTAGGGCCCGGGGCACCGTCTGGTTGACGATCGACATGGTGCCGCCACCGACCAGCTTCTTCGTCTTGACCAGGCCCAGGTCGGGCTCGATGCCGGTGGTGTCGCAATCCATCATCAGCCCGATCGTGTTGTGGCTGACGAAGCCGTTGGCCACGTAGGTCACGTTGGCCGGGACCGAGATGTCGTAGGTGAGCTCCTCGTCGCCGAGGACGGCCTCACTGACCCGGTCGAAGAAGAAGCCCAGGAGGTGGGCCAGCTCGGCATCACCGGACTCCTCCACCAGCTGGGTGGCCAGCGAGCGGCTGATGGCGCCCGACCGGCGTAGCTCCTGCAACGCCGCCCTGCGGTTTCGACCCGGGTTCGGTGCGACCCGCTCGACGAGCTGGCGGCTCACCGGGATGTGGTCGTGGCGGGCCGCCTGGGGGTGAACGCCGCTGGCCACCGTGACCGCCTTGCGACCGGAGAGGAAGCCGATCTCGTCGAGCCAGGCGGCGGCCGACGCCTGGTTCAACAGCCGTAGGATCGCCAGCCGTGAACCCCGGCCGCTCGTGCCGAACGAGCGGGTGGTGACGTAACCCAGGCTGAGCATCAGGGTCTGGACGTCGCGCGAGAAGTCGAGCGAGGTGGTCGTCCACGACGGGTAGCCCGCCGTCACCGTGCCATCCGCCTCGAAGAGCCCCCGAAGGAAGGCGCTGTACACCTCAGCGTCGTTGGCGTGGAGGACGGCGTCGGGGATGTGCGCCAGCCACCCCTTTCCTGAATGGCCCTCGTTCGGCAGCTGCTTGGCGAAGCCCGAGGCCTTCCACCAGTCGACCAGCTGCACCGAGCTGATCTCGACCGAGGCGTAGCCCTGCTCGGCCCGCACCCGGGCCTCGATGCCGAAGAGCGACTTGGAGAGGCGCTCGAGGTGGTCGATCACGTCGAGATCGGCTTCGGCGACGCACAGGCGCAGCCCACGGGCGTGGAGGGATCCATCGCCCATGAAGTACCCCACCAGCTCGGCCAGCTCGGCCGTCATGGCCTCCGGGGCCCGGACGTGGTGCTCGGCGGCCCACCGGTAGCCCTCGCCGAGCGGCGGCAGGGCGACGGGCCGGGGCGCACCCACCAGGCCACCGCGAGCAAGGGGGACGAGGTCGCCGGAGCGGACATCCGCGAAGCGCCGCCACACCCACGCGCCGGCCTCGTCGACCACCTTGATGCGGTGCTTGGTGGTGCCGGCGATGTGGTAGCCGCGGTGGGTGGTGACATCGACGATCCGCTCGAGGCCGTTGACGTAGAACCTGGTGGCGTCCTGCTCGCCGTCGTCGGTGAGCACGCGAACGTCGAGGTCCTGCCACTGGGCCCCGTCGGGGTCACCCAGCGAGCGGAGCCGCACGACGCCGCGGTCGGTCGTCACCATGGACCCGCCGACGAGGCAGCCGGTCGGCGCCAGGACACTGGCCTGGGAGTTGCGGACGCCGAACTGCTCGGCCAGCTCGCAGGCCTCGTCCCACGACTGCTGCGCGGCGGAGAGCAACTCGGAGGGGACGAGCTCCTCGTCGATGTCGGCCGCTGCGGTGCGGTGCATGTCGAGCACCCGGAGCATGTGCTCGGAGTTCTCCTCGTAGCCCGAGAAGGCACCCATGCGAGCTGCGATTCGGGCCGAGACCTCATAGGCGTGGCCGGTCATGAGGGCGGTGATGGCCGCCGCCCACGCCCGGCCCACCTCCGAGTCGTACGGGGCGCCGGTGGCCATGAGCAGGGCGCCGAGGTTGGCGTAGCCGAGGCCCAGCTGGCGGAACGCGCGGCTGTTGTCGCCGATGGGCTCGGTCGGGTAGTCAGCCCGACCGACGAGGATCTCCTGGCCGGTGAACATGACGGCGCAGGCCTGCTTGAAGCCCTCGACGTCGAAGCGGCCGTCGGCGCCCTGGAAGGCCAGCAGGTTGATCGACGCCAGGTTGCAGGCCGAGTTGTCGATGTGCATGTACTCACTGCAGTTGCGCACGACCGTGCCGTCGACCACATAGGAGTGGTTGCGCGGCTCGCTTAGGTTGTACGTGAGCTCGACGCCGTCGTCGGTGCGCTCCACCAGCCGGGTCGTGGTGTCGGTGCGGTAGAAGCGGTGGTTCGCCAAGAGGGTGGCCAGCGTCTCGGCCTTCGCCGGGTGGTCGAAGCCGACGGCGACGGCGAAGTGCCCGATCGACGGCCCCGACACCCGGAGGTCGTGCTGCGGCGATGACGCGTAGATGGCCTCGCGACCGTCGCCGCGGGTGTGGCGGAAGGCGTCGTCCAACGCACCGCGGATGCGGTAGGTCCGGCTGGAGATGCCGGCGGTCGTGAGCAGCCGCTGGACGTCACCCAGCAGCGCCGGCGACGCCGAGCCGAGGCCCACGTAGCGGCTCTTGGCCCCGTCGTGGACGCAGCCATCGGCGTCGAAGAGGCCGCGGAGGAACGCGGCGACGATCTCGGGCGGCGCCTCGTTGACCGACCACGGAACCCGCTTGGCGGTGGCTTTGGCGTCGCTCAGGCCGAGAGCCTCGAAGAAGCGCACCAGCACCGAGCGGCTGACCCGTAGCTGGGCGGTACCGTTGGCCTGGATTGACGGCGTCGGGATCCGGCCGCCGTTGAGCTCGGCCAGGAAGGCCTGGTGACGAGGCAGGATCTCGGCCTGCTCGCGAGGTGAGCCGTAGACGGTCGTGGCCACGTCGCCGCTGATGCAGCCGTCACCGACCAGCCAACCGAGGTAGTGGGCGAGGTCGTCGCTCCACTTCTCGGGAAGAACCACGCTCGCCAGGGCCCGTCGGTCGCAGCCCTCCGCGTACACGGCGGCATCGGTCGACACCGGAAGCCGCCAGTCGGCGGCGGTGGCCGGCGTGGGCAGATCGAGCGTCTTCACCCGGTCATCGCCGGTCAGCTGGCGTGCCTCGACGTAGCCCCGGTTGGTGGTGAAGATCCGATGGCCGGGAGTGCAGCGCAGCTGGCGGCCGTCGGCGAAGCGCAGCCGGACGATCTCGTTGGAGCCGGTGATCATGATCGCATCGGGCGTCGTGAGCTCGATGCGCTCGGCCGGGGCGTCGACGTTGGTGGCGTCGTGGGTGTAGACGGCGAAGGTCTCACCGAGGCGGGCCCGATCGACGAGGTCGACGAAGGCGATGAGCCCCTTGTCGGTGTGGACCATGGCGTCGCCGGGGAAGCACGGGTTGGACCCGTTGATGCGGTCGGTGTTGGCCGCCGTGTGCCACCGGTTGATGGTGGTGTCGTACTGCATGCCGGGATCGGCGCACTCCCAGGTGGCCTGGGCGAACTGGTGCATGAGGTCGCGCGCCTTGACGGTGCGCACCACCTCGTCGGTGGTGACCGCCCGCAGCTGCCAGTCGGCGTCGTCGACGACCGCCTGCATGAACTCGTCGCTGACCCGCACCGAGTTGTTGGCGTTCTGGTACTGCACCGACGCCATGTCCTTGCCGTCGAGGCTCATGTCGAACCCGGCCTCCTCGAGGGCCCGGATCTTCTTCTCCTCGCGGGCCTTGACCCAGATGAACTCCTCGATGTCGGGGTGCGACACGTCGAGGATGACCATCTTGGCGGCGCGGCGGGTCTTGCCGCCCGACTTGATGGTGCCGGCCGACGCGTCGGCCCCCCGCATGAAGCTGACTGGACCCGAGGCGGTGCCGCCTCCCTTCAGGTACTCGACCGAGGAGCGGATCTTCGAGAGGTTGACCCCGGCACCCGAACCGCCCTTGAAGATCACGCCCTCCTCCCGGTACCAGTTGAGGATCGAGTCCATGGCGTCGTCGACGGCGAGGATGAAGCAAGCGCTGGCCTGCTGGGGCACGCCGGCCACGCCGATGTTGAACCAGACCGGCGAGTTGAACGCCGCCTTCTGGGTGACGAGCAGGTGCTTGAGCTCGGCCCGGTAGGCCTCGGCCTCGGCGTCGTCGGTGAAGTAGCCGCCCTCGGTGCCCCAGGTGGAGATGGTGTCGGCGACGCGGTCGATGACCGCCTTGAGCGAGGTCTCGCGCTCGGGCGTGCCGACGGTGCCCCGGAAGTACTTCTGGGTGACGATGTTGGTCGCGTTGATCGACCAGGAGGTGGGGAACTCGACCCCGAGCTGCTCGAAGGCGATGGCCCCATCGGACCAGTTGGTGATGCGCGAGTCGCGGCGCTCCCAGGTGAGCTCGTCGTACGGGTGGACGTCGGGCCGGGTGAAGTGCCGGCGGATGCCGACTCCGGTCTGCTCGGGAGCGAGGGCCATGGGGGTCTCCTGGGATCGAGGTGGACGGCGAACGAGGAGGCCGGCCGGGTGGGGTGAGCGCCGAGGGCGCCGCGGAGGACACGAGGCCACGCTGCCCTCCGTCCGTGTGCGGACCACAACGTGTTGTGCCCTGAGCGCCGTCTGACCCCCAGGGACCACAAGATGTGGACGTGACTGCTAATTACACCAGGGTAGTTACACCGCTGTCAACGGAAGCCGCGGCGCGATCTCCCAGGTCAGGGGGCGCTCGCGAAATCTCGCGCTGGCGAGGACCCGTCGAGACACCCCCATGGACGCTGCCCCGATGGCCGGGAGCACCGCACCCCTCTCTGTTCCGGGAGGCGCACCGCGGCCCCGTCGATGACTGCACCCTAGAGAGGGCCGCTTGTGGAACGGAAGGGGACCAGCCTGTGGATCTCTGTGGATGGCCCGGTGGATTTCCCCCGCCTCATCCACAACCCTGGGGACAGTCGTTGTGACCGGGTGCGGGCCGGTGGGGCGGGCGTGTAGGGCCCGCCCCACCCGGGGTTTCGGCGAAGGCTCTCCCGGCGGCGGTCAGGTCGCCGGACCCGCCTCGATGGCGATGTCGATGGTGACCACCTTGCCCACGAGCACGCCACCGGTCTCGAGCGGCTGGTTCCAGGTGAGGCCGAAGTCCTCGCGGTCGAGCTCGATGCGTCCTTCGAAGCCCACGACGACCTGGCCCCACGGGTTCTTCCCGGCGCCGTTGTAGGTGGCGGTGAAGCTCACCGGGCGGGTGACGTCGCGGACGGTCAGATCGCCTTCGAGGGTGAAGGTGCCACCCCTGAGCTCGGACACGCCGGTGGAGCGGAACGTGATCGTCGGGAAGGTCTCGGCGTCGAAGAAGTCGGCGCTGGTGAGATGCGCGTCACGGTCGGGCGCGTGGGTGTCGATCGACGCGACGTCGATGTCGATGGAGACCGAGGAGGCCAGCGGGTCCTCGGCGAAGACGATGGTGCCCTGCACGGTGCCGAAGCGACCGCGGACCTTCGAGACCATCATGTGGCGGACCGAGAAGGTGAGCTCGGAGTGGCTGGTGTCGACGGTGTAGGCGCCCGGGGCGGGGATCGCCAGACCCTCGAACTCGCGGGTGGGGAGGGTGGGAGCATCAGTCATTGGACATCCTCGTGATAGGTGCAAAGGTAGTTGCACACGCAACTACATTAGGTATCAACCATCCCGCTGTCGAACTATTCCGATCGTGACCGAGAGGCCCCGACGATGCCTGAGCTGGCTGACATCACCAACCCCGACGTCGACGCCACCGCTGACGCCGCCGCCCCGGCCGACGGGACGGGCCTCGGGGCCTTCGAGGCCCTCCTCCACGACGAGCGCCTCACCGCTGCCGGTCTGCTGTTCGAGGTCGCCGCCGGGTTGGAGGCCGCCCTGGGCAGCCAGATCGACGGCCACGGCCTCGCCCTCTCGGAGTTCGAGGTGCTGCTGCGACTGGTGCGCAGCCCCGGCGGCCAGCTCCGCATGAGCGACCTGGCCCGCCAGGTGAACCTCTCCTCCAGTGGCCTCACGCGCCTGGCCGACCGCCTCGAGGCCCGGGGTCTGCTCGAGCGCCGGGCGTGCCCCACCGACGGCCGGGGCTCAAACGCGCTCGTCACCGCGGAGGGCCGCACCGTCATGGCGGCGGTGCTGCCCGGACACGTCGCCCTGGTCGAGCGCTGGCTGACCAGCGCGCTCGAGCCCGCCCAGCTCCAGGCGCTGACGGGTGCCCTGCGAGCCGTGCGCGCCGGCGTGCGCCCCGACGCCGAGGCCGGCGCCCGAACCGGTGTCGCTCCCGGCCCAGCCTGAGCGGGCCCTCCTCAGACCGACCGCCCGCTGCGGCTCAGCCCGGCGCCACCTCGACGGGGATGCCGTTGAGCACGGCGTTGCCCGACACGGCGTCGACCGCACCCTCGTCGGTGAGCACGTTGCTGTTGACCCCGGCATAGCGCTCGGCCACGCTGAGGCGGACCCCCTCGAGGTCGTGGCCCCACCCGTGGGGCAGGCTCACCACCCCTGTGCGCACGGCGTCGGTGACCTGCACCGGCGCCTCGACCCGTCCGACCCGGCTGGTGACGGTGGCCTGGCCGCCGTCCGCGAGGCCGAGACGGGCGGCATCGTCGGGGTGCACGTGCAGGGCGCAGCGGGGCCGGCCCTTCACCAGGACCTCGACGTTGTGCATCCACGAGTTGTTCGACCGCACGTCACGCCGGCCCACCAACAGCAGCGCCGTGGAACCCACGGGCCGGTCGAGGGTGGCCCGGAGGCGGGGCAGGTCGGCGACGATCTCGGCCGGGGCCAGCTCGACGCGGCCCGACGGGGTGCGCAGCACCTCGGGCAGCCGGGGCTCGAGCGCACCCAGGTCGACCCCGTGGGGAGCGGCGCGCAGCACCTCGAGGGTGAGCCCCTCGGGATGGGTGCCGAACGCATCGCCGTAGGGGCCGCTGCGGAGCATGAGGTCGAGCAGGCGGGCCGGGCCCGGCGTGGTGCCCAACGCCTCCTTGATCTCCGCCGGGTCGCGACCGTGGAGCGGACCGTGCTCGTCGCCCACCGCGGCGGCCACCAGGCCGTCGACCACCAGCTCGTCGACCACCTCGGGCGAGGCGTCGGTTCCGAGACCCTGGGCGATGAGCGCCAGGCGCGCCAGCACCTCCCACTCGTCGGGCTGGTCGTCGCCCCGTTCGAGCACCGCGTCGCTCCAGTTGGCGACGTTGCGTATGGCCAGCTGCAACAGGGCCAGGTCGTAGTGCGGCTTCTCCAGGGCGCTCGGCGCCGGGAGGATCACATCGGCGTGACGTGTGGTCTCGTTCACGTAGATGTCGACGGCGATCATGGCCTCGAGCGTCTCGAGGGCCGCATCGAGGCGTCCGCTGTTGGGCGTGGAGACCACCGGGTTGCCCGCCACGGTGACCATGGCCCGTATCCGGCCCTCACCGGGGGTGTCGATCTCCTCGGCCATGCAAGCCGCCGGCAGCTCCCCGAGGGTCTCGGCCAGACCCCGGACCCGGCTGTGGCGCCGCCCGAGGCGCACGCCCGGCCCCGGAGCCCGAGGCCCCGCGCGTGGTGGCCGACCCGGCCGCGGGGCGGGTGAACATCGAGCCGCCGGGGCGGTCGAGGTTGCCGGTGAGCGCGGTGCACACGTCGACGAGCCACGAGGCCAGGGTGCCGAACGCCACCGTCGTGGTGCCGATGCGGCCGTAGACGCAGGCGGTCGGCGCCGCCGCCAGGTCGCGGGCCAGTCGTCGAATCGTCTCCGCGTCGATGCCGGTGGTCTCGGCGACGGCATCGGGCGTGAGGTCCGCCAGCAGGTCGCGAACCTCCTCCACCCCGGCGAGGTGCTCGCCGGCGGCACCCAGCTGAACGAGGCCCTCGGCGAAGAGGGTCGTGGTCATCGCGGCCAGCAACAGGGCGTCGGTGCCGGGCCGGATGGCGACCCACTCGTCGGCCAGCTCGGCGGTGCGGGTGCGGCGGGGATCGACCACCACGAGCCGCCCGCCTCGCGCCCGGAGCGCCTTCAGCCGCCCGGGCCAGTCCGGCGCGGTGGCCAGGCTGCCGTTGGTCTCCACCGGGTTGGCCCCCAGCAGCAGGAGGTGGTCGGTGCGGTCGATGTCGGGCACCGGCACCGACAACGGGGTGCCGAACATGAGCGCCGAGGAGATCTCCTTCGGACGCTGGTCGACAGTGCTGGCCGAGAACACGTTCGGCGTGCCGAGGTCCCGCAGGAACGGCTTGAGGTAGAGAAGGGAGGAGATGTTGTGGGCGTTCGGGTTGCCGACGTAGACGCCGATCGCCTCGCGCCCGTAGGAGGCGATGACCCCACCGAGCAGGCGGTCGACCTCGGCGAAGGCCTCGTCCCAGGTGACCGGAACGAGCTCGCCGTCGCGCTTCACCAGCGGTCGGCGCACGCGGTCGGGGTCGTCGTGCAGCTGGCGCAGCGTCGAGCCCTTGGGGCAGATGAACCCGTGGCTGAACACGTCGTCCTGGTCGCCCCGGATGCGCGTCACCCGCTCAGCGCCCTCGTCGTCCCGGGCGACGGTGATCTCCAACCCGCAGCCTGCCTCGCAGAGAGGGCAGGTGCGGTAGGCGGTGCGGGTGGCCGGCCCGGTGCGCGCCGGCGCGTCGGCTCGGACATCGGGGTCCACGACGGTCATGGCGCCATGGTGCCAGCCTCACGATGGTCCTGCTGCTGCTTGGACCCGGATCCCGGTCCCGGTCCCGGTCCCGGTCCGGGGCCGCGGTCGTAGGGTCGGCCGATGCGCCAGCTGCTCCCCCACCCCGGTGAGATCGACCCGGCCGAGGCCTACGCCGCGATCCGGCCCCGACCCGCCGGGCGACCGTGGGTGGCGGCCCTCATGGCCGCATCGGCCGATGGCGCGGCGACGGTAGGCGGGCGCTCGGGGCCGCTCGGCGGCGAGGGCGACCGGGCGGTGTTCCGGGCCGTGCGAGCCGTGGCCGACGCCGTCGTCGTGGGTGCGGGCACCGTGCGCGACGAGGACTACGGACCGGTCCGCTCCCCGGAGCAAACCGCGGCACGCCGGGTCGCCGCCGGCCAGGAGCCGCACCCGCGCCTGGTCGTGGTGAGCGGCCGTCTCCACCTGAACCCCGGCCAGCGCCTCTTCGCCGAGACCGACGGCACCACCCCTCCCCCGCTGGTGGTCCACCCACCGTCGACTCCGGCTGAGGCCCGGCGGCGCATCGAGGCGGTGGCCGAGCTGGTCGAGCTCCCTGCTGCGGTGGGGCGCGGCGTCGATCCCCACGCCCTGGTGGCCGAGCTGGGGCGGCGCCACCTCGGCGTGGTCGTGGTCGAGGGCGGCCCCTCGCTCAACGGCGTGCTGGTGGCCGCCGACGTGGTCGACGAGCTGTGCCTCACCCTCGACCCGATGGTGGTCGGGGGCTCCGCCCCGCGCATCGCTCACGCGCCGGGCGAACCCGAGGCCCGACGGTGGACCACGGCGCACCTGATGGAGCAGGACGGCGTGCTCTTCTGGCGCCTGGTGCGGGACCGGCGCGCCTGACCACGGTCCGGGCCCGGCCCGGACCCGGTGATCAGCCCGGTTCGACCGGGGTGGAGCCGTCGGGCTCCTTCAGCAGCAGGCGGAGCTCGTCGGCGAAGTCGTCGACACCGGTGAAGTCCTTGTAGACGCTGGCAAAGCGAAGGTACGCCACCTCGTCGAGGCCACGGAGGCGCTCGAGGACGGCGAGGCCGATGCGCGTGGACTCGACATCGCCGCCGCGCCGCCGCAGCGCATCCTCGACCCCGGTGGCCAGGGCGTCGATCTGCGGGAGGGTGACGGGGCGGTTCTTGGCCGCCGCCAGCACGCCGGCCACGACCTTGTCGCGGTCGAACGCCTGGCGCTCCCCGGTGGTCTTCACCACCACCAGGGGGGCCTCGTCCACCCGCTCGAAGGTGGTGAACCGGTGTCCGCAGGAGAGGCACTCCCGCCGACGGCGGATGGCCGATGCGTCGTCGGAGGCGCGCGAGTCGACCACCTTGTCATCGAGAGCCGAGCAGCCGGGGCAACGCACGACCGGGACGCTACCGGCCCACCGACGCCGATCCCCGCCCGCGACCGGGCGGATCGGCCGGCTGTGGGCGCGGCGGGCGACGACTGTTGGCGCGGCCTCTCAGCCGGCGGGGACGCGGACCGCGTCGCCCACCTGCAGCTCGGCGCTGCCGCGCTCGGAGAGCATGGCCTCGACGACCGGGCGCACGTCGCCGGTGGGCCGCACCCGACGGGCCACGGTCCAGAGCGTGTCACCCGGGGCCGCCTCGACGACCACGGTGCGCCCTTCGATGGTGGCGGGGACGGGTGCCGCCCACCCCGCCGCGAGATCCCGGCCCGCCTCGGCCGCCATCACGGCCAGGACGATCACGGTGGCCAGCGCCAGGGCGGCGACGATCCGGCGCCGGCGGTACACCGGGGCCATGGCGGTCGACGACCGACCTCCATCGATGACCCGGAGGACGGGGCGGGGCGCCGGGGGACGATGGGGGGCGAGGCCCGGGCGGGACGACGGTGCGGGGCTGAGGACTGCGGCCATGGGGACATCCTCCCTGAGGGGTGTGACAGTGAGCCGGGGGCAGCGGAACGGAACGCCTGTTCGGTACTGTGCCCGAACAGGCGTTCCGCCGTCAACCCCCATCACGAACACACGTATGAGGAACAGGTGTTTGGCAGAGGGCTCCGCACGTGGTACCGTCCCTCGTACGCCCGGTCGCCCGAGCCGGTGCTCAGCAAGGGAGACACGACGATGGCCACCCCCCAGCTCACCGCCCGCCAGCGCCAGATCCTCGACTGCATCGAGGCCAGCATGCGCGAGCGGGGCTACCCGCCCTCGGTCCGCGAGATCGGCACCTCGGTGGGCCTCACCTCTCCCTCCACCGTGCACAACCACCTCGCCACCCTCCAGAAGCGGGGCTACCTGCGGCGCGACCCCAGCAAGCCGCGGGCCATCGAGGTCCGCTACGACTCCATGTCCGGCGGCGTGGTCGAGCGGGGCCAGGTGCGCCACGTGCCCATCGTGGGCGATGTCGCCGCCGGCACCGACGTGCTGGCGGCCGAGAACATCACCGAGTCGATGCCGGTGTCCGCCGACCTCACCGGCGAGGGCGACCTCTTCATGCTGCGGGTCCGGGGTGATTCCATGATCGATGCCGGCATCCTCGACGGCGACTTCGTCGTCGCCCGCTCCCAACCCGGCGCCGAGCGGGGCGAGATGGTCGTCGCCGGCACCCCGGGCGACGAGGCCACGGTGAAGACCTACCACCCCAAGGGCGACAAGGTCATCCTGCGCCCGGCCAACGAGCGCCTCACCGACATGGTGTTCGATCCCGAGGACGTCTCCATCTTCGGCCGGGTGGTCAGCGTCCTGCGCCGGGTCTGACGCCGGGGGTCATCGCCCGACGCGCCACACTGGTGCGGTGCCCACCGTCCGTCGCCTTCTGGTGGTGGGCACCGCCGCCGCCTTCTTGGGCCTCGTCGTGCTCGAGACCGCTGGCGCTCTCGGCCGTGGCGACCGGGGTCCGGACCCGGCACGCGCCGGGGACGCCCAGTGGAACCTCGACCTCATCGGTGTCCGCGAGGCGTGGGCCGTGACCCGGGGCGACGACGTGGTCGTCGCCGTGATCGACAGCGGCGTCGACACCCGTCACCCTGACCTCCGCGACCGGGTGGTGGGGTCGATCGACTGCGTCGGCGCAGAGGGTGACCCCGACCGGTGCCGGGCCGGCGGCGACACCGATCCCGACGGTCACGGCACCCACGTGGCCGGCATCGCCACCGCCACCGCAGAGAACGGCACCGGCGTTGCCGGCGTGGCGCCCGAGGCGGACCTGGTGTCGGTGCGGGCCCTGGTCACCGAGCCCTGCAGGCGCCGCCCGTGCGGGGCGACGGGGCAGGGTGCCGACGTGGCCGCCGGCGTGCGGTGGGCGGTCGGGGCCGGAGCGCAGGTGGTCAACCTCTCGGTGGGGGTCGGCGCCGACATCGGCGGCTCGGAGCTGACCGAGGCCATCGACGAGGCGTGGACCGCCGGGGTCGTGGTGGTCGTGGCCGCCGGGAACGGGGACGATCGCACCGACCTGGGCGACATGCCGGTGCTGGTCGTCTCGGCGGTCACTGCGACCGAGACGGTGGCGCCGTACTCCGAGGGTGCGGGTGGCGCCCGGTGGGCCCTGAGCGCCCCCGGGGGCGAGGCACGCGCTGCGGGGGGCGACGGATGTCGCGAGCGCGACGGCATCTTCTCCACCCTGCCGGTGCCGGCCGGTGAGTCCGAGGCCTACGGCTGTCTCACAGGCACGTCGATGGCCGCGCCGCACGTCGCCGGCGCCGCCGCCCTGCTCGTGGCCACCGGCCTGAGCGCCGCCGAGACGGTCGAGCGGCTGCTCACCACGGCCCGAGACCTGGGCACCGACGGGCCCGACGACCTCTACAGCCGGCGCCTTCTCGACGTGGCGCGCGCGATCGGCCCCTGACAGCACCGCACCGGCACCCGGTGTCCGACCGGCGCGACAGGGGTCAGGTCAGGCGGGCGAAGGCCATCTCGCCCGAGGTCCCGGAGAGTGCTCCGGCGGTGGCGTCCTGATCCCCCAGCTCGACGTGGGGCCCGGCGGCACCGATCGAGGTGCTCACCGTCGCCGGGTTCCCCAGCGTGGGGTCACGGACCGGGTCACCCGATGAGGTCGGAGAGCACGGCGTGGCAGGTCTCGATGGGGGCCCGCGCCACTCGTTCGTCCGCGCTGTGGGCCAGGGTCGCGTCGCCCGGACCGAGGTTGGCGGCGGGCACACCGAGCGCGGCGAAGCGGGCCACATCGGTCCACCCGAGCTTGGCGCGGACCGCCAGGCCGTGGCGCTCGATGACCCGGGCCAGCAGCGGGTGGTCGACCGCCGGCGCGGCGGCGGGCGCGGCATCGACGACCTCGAAGGCGTCACCGTCGCCCATGAACGGGGCGACGGTGGCCCTGACGTGCGCGACGGCCTCCTCCAGGGTGCGGTCGGGGGCGAAGCGGTGGTTCAGCGTCACCATGGCCCGGTCGGGCACGACGTTACCCGCCACTCCCCCCTCGACCCCGACCGCTTGCAACGCCTCGCGGTACTCGCACCCGGCCAGCACCGGTCGCCGCTCGGGCACCGCCGCCACCGCGGCGAGCACGTCGGCGAGGCGGTGGATCGCGTTGCGGCCCATCCACGGCCTGGCGATGTGGGCCCGCGCCCCGACGAGTGTGAGCTCGGCGCGCAGCGTCCCCTGGCAGCCGGCCTCGACCGTCGCGTCGGTGGGCTCACCCAGGATCGCCAGGTCACCGGCCAGCAGGTCCGGCCGCTTCTCGACCAGCTCGCCGAGGCCGCTGTGGGCGGCGGCGACCTCCTCGCGGGCGTAGAAGACCCAGGTGACGTCGACCGCCGGCGCGGTCACGGTGCGGGCCAGGTCGAGCATCACGGCCACGCCACTCTTCATGTCGGTCGAGCCCACGCCCCAGAGGGTGTCGCCCTCGATGCGGGCCCGCCCGTTGCCGTCGACGGCGGGCACGGTGTCGGTGTGACCGGCGAGGATCACCCGCTCGGCCCGACCGAGGGCGGTGCGGGCCACCACGTTGTCACCCACGCGCGTCACGTCGAGGCCGGGCACGGCCCGCAGGTCGGCCTCGATCCGCCCGACGAGCGCCGCCTCCGCGAAGCTCTCGGAGGCCACGTCGACCAGCTCGGCGGTCAGGGCCAGGAGGTCGGTCACGACCGCCACGATACGGCCCGTCACCGGCCCACCCGCGGCGTGAGGGCCGCAGGACGACGACCCGAGGTGCGCGCCGGGCGCGCGGGTCGGCATCCTCGGCCCTTCCTGCCCTGCTCGCAGGCCTGACGTCGCGCCGGGCTCCCCTATCCTCGGCCCGTCCCCCGACCAGGAGCACCCGTGACCGCAGAGCCCCGTCCCCCCACCACCCGGATCGCGTCGGGGGTCGGTCTGACCACGATCTCGACCCGGGGCGACGCCACCAAGGTGCTCGACACCTGGTACCCGGTGCTCGCCGTCGGCGACGAGGACAGCCCCGCCGCGGCGGTGCGGTCCGCCGCCGGGATCCCCGACGGGCCGGGCATCGCCGAGGTCGACGCCGACGCTCTGCGTCGGGCCGCAGCCGACGGGGTGCCTCACGCCGAGCTGCTGGACGGCTTGGCCGGCGCCCTCGACCAGCCCGACGGCGGCTCCGGGCTCCCCGTGCGGCGAGTGGCAGTCGTCGCCGTGATCGACCTCGACGCCGCGCCGGCTGACGCCCGCGACGTCTACCTGCGGCTGCACCTGCTCTCGTCGCGCCGGGTCGCACCGCACGGCGCGAACCTCGACGGGCAGTTCGGCCTGCTCGCCAACGTGGTGTGGACCGATCGGGGCCCGGCCGACCCCGACGACTTCGAGGCGGTGCGGACTGCGCTGCGGGCGGGGGGCGAGCGCATCGAGGTCGTGGGCATCGACAAGTTCCCCCGCATGACGGACTACGTGGTGCCCGACGGGGTGCGGATCGCCAACGCCGATCGGGTGCGCCTCGGTGCCCACCTGGCCGAGGGGACCACGGTGATGCACGAGGGCTTCGTGAACTTCAACGCCGGCACCCTCGGGCCCTCGATGGTCGAGGGACGCATCAGCGCCGGGGTGGTGGTCGGCGCCGATTCCGACATCGGCGGCGGCGCGTCGATCATGGGCACGCTCTCGGGCGGCGGGACGCAGGTGATCAGCATCGGCCAGGGCTCCCTGCTCGGGGCCAACGGCGGCATCGGCATCTCCCTCGGCGACGGCTGCGTGGTCGAGGCCGGTCTCTACGTCACCGCCGGTACCCGCGTCACCCTGCCCACCGGCGCGGTCGTCAAGGCCAAGGAGCTCTCTGGGGAGCCGGGGCTGCTCTTCTTCCGCAACTCCGTCACCGGCGCCGTCGAGGTGCGGCCCCGCGAGGGCTCCTGGGGTGGGCTGAACGCCACCCTCCACGCCAACTGACACCCGGCAAAGCGGCCAGGGCGCCCGACGTCGGATCTGACGTCGAAGGGTCGGGCCGGGTGGGCCGGGACGGCGCCGCACCGCCGTCGCCCGTGCCCAGATCTGCTACCCGGGCGGCGGTCCCCATCCCCGGGACGGCACGGGGCCAGGAGCGGCGGCGCCGGGCGGCGCGCCGTAGCCCGGGGGTGGGCCGTAGCCCGGTGTCGGGCCGTACCCCGGTGCCGCGCCGTACCCCGGTGCCGCGCCGTAGCCCGGTACGGGGCCGTCGCCGGGCCGGCCCGGGCCCGAGGGCGGCCAGCGACCGCGGGGCGGTGCTGCGGCCCGCTTGGCCCGGCCGCGGGTGACGGCCAGGATCACGATGAGCAGGATCGACAAGAAGATGGCCACGACCAGGATGAGCACGGCTCGCTCGGCGCCGTCACGCAGCTTGCGCCACGGGCTCTCCGACACGATCAGTCGGCTCTGCTCGGGGTCGAGGTTCGTCATGGGCGACGAGCGGAACGTGTAGTCGCCGGCCTCGTCGAAGCGCACCGTCAGCAACGGGACGTACTGGGCCCCGTCCTGCTCGAAGTCGTTGAGACCCTCGTAGGGCGCCACCGCCACTGGAGCCCCGGTGGCGACGGCGGTGATGGAGACGTCGAGCGCCTCGGTCAGCTCCTCCTGGTCGACGGTGGAGAGGACCACGATGGGCCCGGTGTAGGCCACGGTGTAGGCGCCGGCCTCGTCGATGGTGAGCAGCTGCTCCTCGCCCGGGCCGGCCAGGTTGGCATCGAACCCGGCATCGCGAGCCTCGTCGAGGGCCCGCGAGAGCGTGAGCCCCGCGACCACGAAGCCGAGGAGCACCCCGGCCACGGCCACCAGGTACCACCAGCCCGCAGGCCGGATGACGGGACGGGGCAGGGCAGCGGTCACTCAGCGAGGGAACAGGGGCAGAGATCGGCCTGCCCACCGGGGGTCCGGTCGGTGCGACCGCGCCAGGTCGGGGTCATCGCAGACGCGCTCAGCTCGGCGGGGGCGGCGGCGACCAGCCCGGCGGGGGTGGGGGCGGCGTGCCGGCCGGCGGGGCCGAGCCTTCGGGGCCCCGGGCCGGCGGGTAGTCCTGCGGAGCCCCGTACCCGGGCTGCGGCCCGCCGTACCCGGGCTGCGGAGCGCCATAGCCCTGCGGAGCTCCGTACCCGGGCTGGGGCGCGCCGTAGCCAGGCTGCGGAGCGCCATGACCCTGCGGAGCTCCGTACCCGGGCTGGGGGGCGCCGTAGCCAGGACCGCCGTAGCCGCCGCTGGCCAGCGTGGCCTGGCGGATCTGCTTCTTCGACCGGCCCCGCTTCACGGCGATGACGATGGCGATGATGAGGGCGATGAGGAAGCCCACGGTGCCGATGCCGAAGAGGTAGAGGGCCCCCTTGGCCCCCTCGGTGATGGGGTTGGCCTGGCCGATGGCAAAGCGGGTGCCCTCCACGCCGTCGCCGGCCGATGCGGCGATCTCGTGCTCTCCGGGCTCCGAGACGTTGAAGGTCTGCACCGCCACACCGGCGCGGCTGCCCGACGAGTAGCTCAGGTCGGTGGTGATGTCGTAGGGCTCGACGGTGACGGGCTGCCCGTCGGGGTCGGTGACCGTGACCGTCGAGGACGGGCGCAAGGACTCATCGTCGACGCCGGGGCGCTCGAGGAAAACCCGGTAGCCGCCCGATGAGGAGAGGTCGACCGTGGCGGTCGTTCCCGAGTCGACGCGGGCGAAGTCGTCGATGGTGTCCTGGTACTGAGCGAAGCCCCGGACGCCGAGGACCACGGCCACGATCGAGAAGATGATCCACACGGCAAGGGGCATCAGGTAGGCGAGGCCGCTGGGCTTGGGCTTCTGGGGGACCGTGCTCACCGGCCCATCATGCACCGTCGGCGAGGCCCTCGTCGCCACGGGCGCCCCGGGGTCCGGACCCCCCTTTGGCGACCCGAACCCTTGGTCGGGTCCCGCCGTGTCGTGGTCGGCCGAGGCTCAGAGGGCGCCGAGGCGCTCGACCAGCTCGGTGATGCGGGCGTCGGGCACCACCAGGGCGAGGCGCACGTGGTCGACCCCGTGAGGCCCGTAGGCCGAGCCGGGAGTGACGAGCACCCCGGCCCGCTCGGCCAGGTCACGGGCGAGGTCGATCCCGTCGCCCGACGGTGCCGTGACCCAGAGGTAGAAGGCGCCTCCGGGGCCGGCGACGTCGAGCCCGGCGGCGTCGAGGGCCCCGACCACGGCGTCGATGCGGCGCCGGTAGATGGCGCGCTGGGCCTCGGCGTGATCGTCGTCGGCGAGGGCGGCCACCGCAACCTCCTGCACCGGCCCGGGCACCATGAACCCGGCGTGCTTGCGCAGCTGGCCGAGGTAGGCCACCAGGTCGCGATCACCGGCGTAGAAGCCCACCCGCAGGCCGGCCAGGTTCGAGCGCTTCGAGAGCGAGTGCACCGCCAGCACCCCCTCGGTCCCGGTGCCGAGCACCGTGCGGGGCGGGCCGCCCCAGGTGAGCTCGGCGTAGCACTCGTCGGAGGCGACGGGCACACCGTGGGACCGGCCCCAGGCCGCCACCGCGTCGAGGTCGTCGAGGGCCCCGGTGGGGTTGGACGGGCTGTTCGCCCAGAGGCACAAGGCCCGAGCGGCATCGGCGGGATCGATGGCATCGAGGTCGAGGCCACCGGTGGCGGTGGGCGGCACCGAGACGGCCCGACATCCCGCCAACCGGGCGCCCATGGCGTAGGTCGGGTACGCGACGCCGGGGTGCAGGACGGTGTCGCGGTCAGGGGTGCGCAGGCGCAGCCACTGGGGCAGACCGGCGACGAGCTCCTTCGAGCCAATGGTCGCGGCGACCTGTTCGGGGCCCACCTCGACGCCGAAGCGCCGCTCGACCCAGCTCGCCGCCGCCTCGCGGAAGGCCGGGGTGCCGATCGACGGCGGGTAGCCCCGGCTGGCCTCGGAGCGTCCGAGGATGTCGGCCACGAAGGCCGGCGGGTCATCGACCGGGGTGCCGACGGTGAGGTCGATGACCCCGCCGGGGAACCGCTCGGCCGCGACCCGCACGGCGCCGAGCGTCTCCCACACCAGCGGCGGCGGCTCGAACCCCGCGAGCGTCACCGGCGCCCCTCGGACGACGAATCGACAGCGAATCGCTCCCGGACCACCGACGAATCGACAGCGAATCGCTCCCGGACCACCGGAGAAGAGCGGGTCACGGCGCCGCCCCGGGATCGACGACGTCGACCACCAGGACCGCCGCCCCGGCCGCGGGCGGGACGACACCGGTGACGTGACCGCCTCGGCGACCGAGCGCCAACAGGCCACCGCGATCGAGGGTGACACGGGCTACCGCGCCGCTCGACGCCGACTCCACCAGGGCGGCGCGCCCGCCCTGGCCGGCGCGGAACACGGCGGCGACCCGCTCGTCGTCGCCGCCGGCGAGGTGCTCGCGCAGCGTCGCCAGTCGGCCGGCCATGTCGCCCACTCGACCGGCGACCGCAGGAGCGTTGGCCGTCGCCATGTCGGCGCCGAGCGTCGGGTGCCCCCCGGCCACTCGGGTCAGATCGCCGAACGACCCCGCGGCCAGGGACCTGGCCAGGCCGGCCTCGGCGTCGTCATCGAGCATCCCGGCGGCCACGGCGGCCAGCACGTAGGGCAGGTGGCTCACGAGAGCCACGGCCTCGTCGTGCTCGCGGGCGGCCACCGGGACGACCTCCGCCCCGACCGAGACGGCCACGCTAGCCACCGCCGCCCACCGGTCGAGGGCGACCGGCGGGTCGAGGGCCAGGGCCCAGCGCCGGCCCACGAACAGGCCTGGGTCTGCTGCGTCCCAGCCGGCGTGCTCGGTGCCGGCCATCGGGTGGCCGGGCACGAACCGGGAGGCGTCGGCCAGGATCTGCCCAGCCCGGGCTGTGACCGGGCCCTTGACCGAACCCACGTCGGTGATGGTGGGACCGACGGCACCCTGGTGCCCCGCGGCGGCGACGGCGTCGAGCGCCGAGTCGAGGGCCGAGAGCGGTACGGCCAGCACCACCACGTCGGCTGCCGCGACCACGGCGGCGACGTCGTCGACCACGGTGACACCCGCGGCCGCGGCTCCGGCCCGGGCCGCCCCGGCGCGGGTGGTGGCCACGACCGAACCGCCCCGGGCGACCAGCGCCCGGGCGAGGGATCCACCGATCAGGCCCAGGCCGACGACGCCGACGGTGAGTCCGGTCGATGCCGGCACCGGGGCGGTCACCCGTCCCGCCACGCCGGGTAGGAGCCCAGGCGCTTGACCTCACAGCCCAGCGCGGCGAGGTCGGCCAGGGCGGCCTCCACCGCCGGGTCCGAGGCGTGGCGGTCGACAGTGAGCACGAAGCAGTACACCCCGAGGCCCTGGCGCAGCGGCCGGCTGAGGATGTTCGAGAGGTTGAGGCCCCGGTGGGAGATGGGCTCGAGCACCCGCAGCAGGATCCCGGGGACCTCCGACGGCGGCGTGACCACGACGGTGGTCTTGTCGTCACCCGTCGGGCCGACCTCCTCTCGGGCCACGAGGGCGAAGCGGGTCTGAGCGCCGTGGTGGTCCTCGACGCCGACCTCGACTGCGACGAGCCCGGCGATGGCTCCAGCCTTGGCCGAGGCGATGGCGACCAGTCCGGGTTCGGCCGAGGCGGCCACCAGCCGGCAAGCCTCGCTGGTCGAGGAGGTGGGGCGGCACTCGAGGCCTCGGCTCCCCCACCAGCGCGTGCACTGGGCCAGGCCGACCGGGTGGCTGAGCACGGCGGTCGGGTCCGTGGCGTCACCCGGGCGCCGCAACGCCGAGAAGGTGACGGGCACCACCACCTCCTCGCGGAGGACCACGCCGGCGGTCTCGAACACGATCACGTCGACGGTCCCGGTGACACCGCCCTCGACCGAGTTCTCGACCGGCACCAGGCCCATGTCGCAGCGCCCGGCCTCGACGTCGTGGACGATCTCCTGCACCGTCGGCCGGGGTTCCAGGTGGGCGCCGGGAGGGATGGTGCGCAGCCGGTCGGTACCGGCGTGGGCGAAGGTCCCCTCGGGTCCGAGGTACCGAACGGTGGCCACGGGCCCGGCGCTCAGGAGGTGGCGGGCGAGCCGAGCAGGCGGCCCCGCTCGGCGGCGCTGGACTGGCGGCCGACCGACGCCGGGGGCTCGACGAACGGCGCGACCACCTGCGAGCCCTCCCAGTGCGGGTAGGAGCCGACGACCTTGATCTGGGCCCCGGCCGCCCACAGGGCCTGAATGGCGGCGGCCATGCGGGGCTCGGCCAGGTGGGCCTCGCCGGTGACGAGGAAGCAGTAGTTGGCCGACGAGCGCAGCGGCCGGCTGTGCAGGCTGACCAGGTTGACCTCGTGCTCGGCGAAGGCCTCGAGGAAGCGCTCGAGGTTGCCGGACCGGTCGCCCGGCTGGGTCAGCACGAGGGTGGTCTTGTCGTTGCCGGTGGGGGCCGCCACCGCCTGGCCGACCAAGAAGAAGCGGGTCCGGGCCTCGGGCATGTCGTCGACCGCCGCGGCCACGGGCACCAGCCCGTGGGCCTCGGCCACCTCGCGCGGCGCGAGCACGACCAACGACACGTCGCCGCTCTCGGCCGCGGTGCGACACGCCTCGACCGTCGAGCCCACGAAGCGGGTGGCGAGGCCGTTCTCCCGGATGAAGCGGTGGCAGTGCTCGATGGCACGAGGGTCCGAGATGGCGGTACGGCCCTCGGCGGGGGCGTCGGTGCGCACGCGAAAGGCGTCGAGGGTCTCGCCGACGACGACCTCCTCGCTGACGAACACGCGCGAGGTCCCGAACACGAGGCGGTCGAGCACGGCGGTGTTCTCGCCCTCGAAGGAGTCCTCGACCGGCAGCAGACCGACGCAACCGGGCGTGTTCTCGACCGTCTCGAGCACCTCGGCGACGGTGGCCATGGCCAGCACCTCACCGGGAGAGACGGTCGTGAGCTCGCCGATCGCCCGCCGCGAGAGCGGACGGTGCGAGGTGAGGTGGAGGAGAACGGAGGCGTCCATGTCGGTCGGCGGTGAGGCTAGTGGCGGGTCGGCGCCGGACCCTCGACGACGAACTCCGCCAGCCGGGCCCGGCCCACGTCGTCGAGGCGGGCGGTGACGTGCATGCCGTCGTCGCCGGCCTCCTCGGAGACCACCGCGCCCTCCCGGTGGATCTCGGCCAGCACATCGCCGCGGGCGAAGGGGACGAGCAGCGCAACGGTGTCGGTCATGGCCCGGAGGCGGTCGCCGATGGCCTCGAGGAGCTCGTCGATGCCCTCACCGGTGACGCCCGAGACGGCGACCGAGCCCGAGTGGCGGTCGACGAGGCGCTTGGCCTCCTCGGTGAGGTCGCGCTTGTTGAAGCAGAGCAGCTCGGGCACCTCGCCGGCGTCGATCTCGTCGAGCACCTCGCGGACCGAGGCCATCTGCAGGGCGGGGTCGGGGGCCGAGGCGTCGACCACGTGGACGAGGAGGTCGGCCTCGGCGGCCACGTCGAGGGTGGAGCGGAAGGCCTGCACGAGGTGGTGGGGCAGCTTGCGGACGAAGCCGACGGTGTCGGTGGCGAAGACGGCCTCGCCGCCGGGCAGCTCGAGGCGGCGCGTGGTGGCGTCGAGGGTGGCGAAGAGGCGGTCCTCGACCAGCACGTCGGCGTCGGTGAGCCGGTTGAGCAGCGTGGACTTGCCGGCGTTGGTGTAGCCGACGAGGGCCACGTGGGCGGTCCGGCTGCGCTGCCGGGCCTTGCGCTGGGTCTGGCGGTGGCGGGTTATGTCGCGCAGGGCGTCCTCGAGGGTGTGGACCCGTCGCAGCACCCGCCGCCGGTCGACCTCGAGCTGGGTCTCACCCGGGCCGCGTCGGGCCCCGAGCCCGCCGCCGGCGCCACCGGCCTGCTGGGAGAGCGACCCGCCCTTGCCCCGCAACCGGGGCAGTCGGTAGCGGTGCATGGCCAGCTCGACCTGGGCCTTGCCCTCCTGGCTGGTGGCGTTCTGGGCGAAGATGTCGAGGATCACCGCGGTGCGGTCGATGGCCGTGCGCCCGAGCTGCTTCTCGAGGTTGTTCTGCTGCGACGGGCTGAGCTCGTCGTCGAAGACGACGGTGTCGCAGTCGACGGCGACGGCCAGCTCCTTCAGCTCCGCGACCTTGCCCTTGCCGATGTAGGTGGCGGGCTCGGGCCGGTTGCGACGCTGCACCACCCGGCCCATGACATCTGCGCCGGCGGTGTCGACGAGCAGCTCCAGCTCGTCGAGGCTGGCCTCGGTGTCGTCGTCGAGGGCGGGCGGCAGGGTGACGCCGACGAGCAGGATCTTCTCCCGGAACGTGCGCTCGATGAAGCCGCTGGAGCTGCCTCCGTAGTCTCCGAAGGCGCCGCGGTGGCTCTCGTCGGCCGGCGGACGCAGGTCGAGCGGCCCGTCCTCGCCGTCGGCGGCGTCGTCCTCATCGAGGCTGGCCAGGAGGTCGGCGGGGTGGATGCGATCGGCATGGTCGCCGTCGTCGATGGGCTCGAGGTCGATGTCGTCGCCGTCGTCGGGGGTCACGAGGCCAGCTCCACCGCGGCGATGCGCACGGAGGGGCCTCGCAGGGTCATGTGCTCGCCGACGATGACCTCGACGTCGCCGCCGGGCATGTGGACCAGAACGTCGGTGCCGACGAGGCCCCAGTCGTGGGCGGCGTGCGCCGCGGCGGTGGCGCCGGTGCCGCAGGCCTCCGTGGCGCCCGCCCCCCGCTCCCAGGTGGCCATGGTGAGGGCGTCGGTCTCACCCGGTGTGGGGGCGATGGCGTGCACGTTCATGCCCGCCGAGTACGACGCCTCCCAGTAGGGACCGGCGGCGGTGATGACGACCGCCGCGGGGTCGTCGATGAGCAGGATCAGGTGGGGGTTGCCGAGGTCGACGGTGAGGTCGCACCGGGGCGACGCCGCCAGCTGCGCCGAGGACAGTGCACCTGCGTCGACGGCGGCGAGGGCGCGATCGGGCTCGGGGCCGGGGCCGGCGGGGCCCATGTCGACCGAGACCAGCACGGTGGCGGGGTCATGACCGGGCGCGACGACGACGATCCGCTCGCCGCCGACGGTGAGGACCCGCAGCTCGGCCCGGTCGACGCCCCGACGGGTGGCCTCGGCCTGAGCCAGACAGCGGATGCCGTTGCCGCTCATCTCGGCCCGACTGCCGTCTGCGTTGTGCAGCGTCATCACGACATCGGCCCGGGGGTCGTCGATGACGCCCAGCAGCAGGCCGTCGGCACCGACACCGCGGTGGCGGTCGCACCAGCGGCGAGCCTCGTCGGCCCCGACCCCGGCCAGCTCGGCGGCGGCGCCGAGCAGCACGAGGAAGTCGTTCCCGAGGCCGTGGTGCTTGGTGAGGCGGTGAGGCATGGATCTCCGGGGCGCCGAGCGCAGCCGGTGCGCCGCGTGCGGGTGGTCGCCACAGTCTCGCAGGGCGAGGGACCGTTCCCCCACCGTTTCTCCCGAGTCCGCGCCCGAGGGCATCCACCGACCGGTCCGGCCGGGCGCGGAGGCGACGCGTTCCTGAAACCGCCACCACGGTGGGTCGCACGCTCCCAGCAGGGCGGCAGTTTGGCGGTCCGTGCCGGCGGACGACTGCGGTGAGCCCGTGGTGGCCGGCTCGGTCACCCCAGTGCGGCGGTGACGCGAGCCGTGAGGGCGGACGCGACCTCGTCCGGGTCGCGCTCGGCGTCGAACCAGCTGATGCGGGGGTCGCGCCGGAACCAGGACCGCTGGCGCCGGGCGAAGCGTCGGGTGCGCGCCACGGCGACGTCGAGGGCCTCGTCGAGCGATGTGTCGCCCCGACGGTGGGCGATCAGCTCCCGGTACCCGAGAGCTTGGGCCGCGCTGCGGCTGAGGGGCCGGTCGAGGGACAGCAGGGCGTCAACCTCGGCGAGGAAGCCGGCGGCCACCTGTTGGTGGTACCGCTCCTCGATCCGCTGCGCCACGACGGCGGAGGGCAACCGCACGCCCACCTGGGCAATGTCCGAAGGTGGATGGGTCTCGAGGCCGGGGCCGTAGGTGGAGAAGGGCCGCCCGCTGCCGAGGCTGACCTCAAGGGCCCGGATGGTGCGGCGCCGGTTGTCGGGCTCGATCCGCGCCGCGGCGGTCGGATCGAGCTCGACGAGGCGGGAGTGCAGGGCCGGGGTGTCGCCGTCGGCCTCCAGCTCGGCGCGGACCTCGGGGTACCGGCCCGGGATGTCGAGGTCGTCGACCACGGCGCGGAGGTAGAGCCCGGTCCCACCGACCAGCACCGCCCGCCGGCCCCGGTGGGCCACCTCGGCGAGAGCGGCCCGGGCGTCGGTCTGGAACCGGGCGACGGAGTAGTCCTCCCAGGGCTCCGCCAGGTCGAGGAGGTGGTGGGCCACCTCGGTCCGTTCGCCCTGCGTGGGCTTGGCCGTGCCGATGTCCATCCCCCGGTACACCTGCATCGAGTCGACCGAGACCAGCTCCACGTCGCGGAGGGTGCGGGCGAGGTGCAGGGCCAGGGCCGACTTGCCCGATGCGGTGGTGCCGACGAGGGCGACGGCGCGCGGTCGCGACGTCGACGCCCGGATCACCGGTCGGGACCGACGGGCGGATCACGCAGGTCGACGGTGGCCGACCCGGTGCCCGGGGTCGGCGCGGTGACCCCGATCGGGCCGGGCGCCGGGTGCGGGGAGCGATCGAGGCGGCCGCCCTCGACGCCGAGGTCACCCAGGAGCCGAAGCAGCACGCCGGCCACCGCCGCCGGGCGGGCGGCGGCGGCCATGTGCCCGCCCGGGTGGCGGCGCACCGCCCAACCCATCGCGTCGGCCGCCCGGGCCTCGGCCTCGTAGGTCAGCGCCAGGTAACCGACGGGGTGCCCCGGCCAGCCGCCCGGGACCTCCGGCACCACGTCGAGGAGCCGGCGCGGCACGGCCCGGCACCCGGCCGCGACGCGGCGGCGCAGGTCCCCGTCGCCCAGCTCGGCCGCCACCGCCGCGGGCGGCCACCACTGGGGCCACGGCGGCAGCATCCCGTCCGGTCCGGTCAGCGCGTCGAGGTGGGCGGCGAGCTCGGGGGGCGTGGCCGACGGCACGCACGGCGCCACCGGAGGCAGGACGGCATCAAGGAACACGGTGGCCGCGACGGTCCAGCCCACGGGGTGCAGGGCGGCTCCGATCGCCGGCAGCCAGGCGCCGGCCCGGCTGTGGCCGACCAGCACGACCCGGTGGTCGTCGGGCCCGGAGGGGCCGAGGGCCTCGATCACGAGCCGTGCCGCGGTCGCCCGATCTCCGGTGGCGACCGGGCGGAGGTCGGGCACCGACGTCGACCACCCGCCCTGGGCCAGCACGAGGGCGAGCGGGAGGAGCGTCTCGGGGCCCACCACGGGGCTGTGGGCGAGGAGGACCACCGGTCGCACCGGGCCATGATGCCCCGGCTCGACCCGCGTGCCGCCTCAACGATCGGGTGGCCGAGACGGGGACCGACGGGTTCTGGGCGCCGAGCCCCCCGCAGGGTAGCCTCCGGCGTCCGGGCGCCGCTGCGACGCGACGGGAACCGGCCTGTCGCCGCTCCCGCCAGGATCCGTCCGCCGTCCCCCCGTCCCGGAGGTCGAGGTGCACCCTGACCTGACCCGGCGGCTGGCGGCCGAGGGCATCGGCACCGCCTGGCTCGTGCTCGGTGGGTGCGGCACCGCCGTGCTCGCCGGCGACCACGTCGGGGTGCTCGGTGTCTCTCTCGCCTTCGGGCTGAGCGTGTTGACGATGGCCTACGCCCTCGGCCACATCTCCGGCGGGCACTTCAACCCTGCCGTCACCCTCGGCCACGTGGTGGCCAAGCGCTTCGCGCCCAGGGACGCCCTGCCCTACATGGCCGCCCAGGTCGTGGGCGCGGTGCTGGGCGCGGGCATCTTGCTGGTCATCGCCAACGGCGCGCCCGACTTCTCCTCGAGCGACAACTTCCTCGCCGCCAACGGCTTCGGGGCCGACGGCTCGCCGGAGGCCTACAGCCTCCTGGCCGCCGTGGTGGCCGAGGTGGTGCTGAGCTTCGGCTTCCTCCTCGTGTTCCTCGGCGCCACCGACCGCCGGGATCACCCGGCCCTGGCGGGCCTGGCGATCGGTCTGGCGCTGACCCTGGTCCACCTCATCTCGATCCCGGTCACCAACACCTCGGTGAACCCGGCCCGCTCGATCGGCCCGGCGCTCTTCGTCGGCGACATCTGGATCACCCAGCTGTGGCTCTTCATCGTCGCCCCCCTGGCGGGCGGCGCCCTGGCCGGCTCGTCTACCCGGCGTTGTTCGGCCACGACCCGGGCGACACCAGCGCGGCGTGAACGTCTCGTCGACGCCCACGGTGAAGCCGTGCCGGTCGACGGCGTCTCCCCGCACCGGGGTCGGGGCGACCGGCGGGGCGACCGGCGGGGCGGACGCCTCAGGCCGTCGCCGGTGAGAGCGACCGCGGGTCGGCGGCGGTGAGGTCAAGGGCGAACGAACGCGACAGGGCCTCGTCCGCGTACTTGCCGTAGGGCGAGATGGGGTGCCACCCGGCGGACCGGTAGAGGGCCATGGCCTCGGCCTGGCGGGTTCCGGTCTCGAGCACGAGGCCGGTGTAGCCCAGGTCGGTGGCGACGGATACGAGCCGGCTCAGCACAGCCCGTCCCACGCCTCGGCCCCGAGCCCCCGGCGCGGTGTACATGCGCTTGATCTCACCGATGCCCTCAGGTCCGCCGGGCAGGGGGCGCAGAGCGCCGCAGCCGACCGGGCGGCCGGCGAAGCGGGCGATCACGAACGCTCCGCGAGGCCGCACGAGGCTCTCTCCCGCCACCGCCCACCGGGGGTCACCGGTCGGGGCCGACGCTGGCGCCGGGCCGGCATCGGGCGGTGGAGGCGGATCGGCGGCGGTGGCCTCCTTCGCGTACCGCGCTCCGAGGTCGACGAGCAGGGCATCGATGAGGGCCACGCCCTCGGGGGCGCCCCACTCGGCCTCGACCACTTCGGGGGCGGAGACAGCGGGCGATCGGGGCACGCCTGCCATCATGGCGCCCAATCGCGACCTCCCAGCGCCGACCGCAGCTGCAACCGCCATTGCGCCTGCGGGGCGGCGACCGCTTCCCGTTCCAGACATCCAGGCCCTTTGCTCAGGCGCTCAGGCTTCGAGGTCGTTGCTCAGGTCGAGGCGACCGGGATGCGGGTGCGGTGGCGGGCCGCACCGACCACGTCGACCAGATCGCCGCGCAGGTGGTGGGCGGCGGCGCCCGTGACCCGAACGGTGGCGTAGGTGCCCACCCGCAACGGGGCCGGCGCTGGGAAGTGCAGGAGCTTGTTCTGGCCGGTCCGCCCCGTGAGCACCGACGGGTCCTTGCGGGACGGGCCCTCGACGGTGACCTCCTCGACCCGGCCGATGCGGGCGTGGTGCCGGGCCACCGCCGAGCGCTCGACCACAACCGTGAGCCGTTCGAAGCGTTCGGCGACGACCTCCGGGGGCACCTCCTGGTCGGCCATGGCCGCCGCCTCGGTGCCCGGTCGCGGGGAGTACACGAAGGTGTAGGCCGAGTCGTAGCCGGCCTCCGCGGCGACCTCGAGGGTGCGGGTGAAGTCGGCCTCGGTCTCACCCGGGAAGCCCACGATGATGTCGGTGGTGACGGCCAGGTCCGCAATGGCAGCCCGCGCCGATGCGAGTCGCTCGAGGTAGCGCTCGGCGGTGTAGCCCCGGTGCATGGCGGCGAGCACCCGGTTGCTGCCGGACTGGAGTGGAAGGTGCAGGTGGTTGCACACCTCGGGCACCTCGGCCATGGCCGCGATCGTCTCGGGCCGGAGGTCCTTCGGGTGGGGGCTGGTAAAGCGAACCCGGCGGATGCCGTCGACCGCCCCGGCGGCCCGCAGCAGGTCCGCGAACAGGGGGCGGACCCGCACCTCGGCGCCGGCCCGCCGCTGGGCGAGGGTGAGGTCCCGCCCGTAGGAGTTCACGTTCTGGCCCAGCAGGGTGATCTCGCTGACCCCGTCGGCGGCCAGCGCACGGACCTCGTCGACCAGGGCCTCGAAGGGGCGGCTCGCCTCGGGGCCGCGCACCGCGGGCACGATGCAAAAGGCGCAGGCGTTGTCGCACCCGACCTGGATGGTGACCCACGCGTTGTGGCCGTGGCCTCTCCGGCCCTGCAGCGCCGAGGGGAACATGGTGGCATCGTCAGCCACCGCGGCGTCGAGGATCTCGGTGATCGGCCCCCCGGCCCGGGCGCGGGCGACCAGCTCGGAGGCCCGGTGGACGTTGTGGGTGCCGAGCACGACGTCGACGTACGGCGCCCGTTCCCGTACCCCGTCGCGATCCTTCTGGGCCAGGCAGCCCCCGACGACGATCTGCAGCTCGGGGCGGGCGTCCTTGCGCGACTTCAGGTGCCCCAGGGTGCCGTAGAGCTTGTTGTCGGCGTTCTCCCGGATGCAGCAGGTGTTCAGCACCACGACATCTGCGTCGTCCTCGCTCGTGGCCGGGACCAGGCCGTCGGCCTCGAGCAGACCGGCGATGCGCTCGGAGTCGTGCTCGTTCATCTGGCACCCGAAGGTCCGCACCAGGTAGCGCCGAGCGGGTGCGTCAGTCGTGGTCTCCATGGGGGCTGCCAGCCTACGGGTCACGGTACGGCCGCCCCCAGCCTCCGTCTTCGACCGAGCCCGCCCCGGGCCCCTGCGTCAGGGACGACGAGGACCCATCGATGGCGCGACCGCGCCATGGGTCGAAGGCCGAGAGGCGTCGGGCAGCGGCCGGCGCCGGTCGCGATCTTCGAGCCGCAAGCGGAGCGCGGTGCGAGCCTCGCCGTCGATCTCGATGTCGGCGAAGGACGGGGTGACGACGATGTCGAGCCCACTGGCCGAGAGGATGCCGCGGGCGATCACCGATGCCTTGGTGGCCTGGTTCAGCGCCCCGGCTCCGACGACCTGGATCCACACCGCCCCCGAGGACCGGATGGCTCCGGCGATGGCGCCGGCGACCGAGTTGGGGTTCGACGTGGTCGAGACCTTGAGGGTCTCGACGTTTGTGGTGGCGGGCACCGACAAGGGGTTCGACAGCGCGGAGGTCACTCCTCCCGCCGAGCGCCATCTCACCGTCCCGGGTGCTCACGGGGCCCAGAGGCCAGTGCCCCGGCGGCGCGGCAGCTCCGCCGACGCGAGGCGGACCCGCTCCCGTCCAGGAACGGCACGACCCGCCCGGGAGGGTGCTCCGGGCGGGTCGCGCCGGGCCGAGGGCAGGCGGCAGCCATGTGGGGCAGAGCCACCACCCGCCCGACCAGTGGGACGGACGAGGCCGAGGCCCCGGCCCGCCCCGGCCGGATCACTCCTCGAGGTCGAGGGCGATCGGCTCGTCGTCGGCGTCGGACATCTCGTCATCGGTCGCTTCGAGCTCGTCGCCGATGCCCATCTCCCGACGGATGCGCTCGGAGACCTCGACCATCACCTCGGCGTTGTCGAGGAGGAAGCCCTTGGCGTTCTCGCGGCCCTGACCGAGCTGCTCGCCCTCGTAGGTGTACCAGGCCCCCGACTTCTTCACGATGCCGAGGTCGACGCCGATGTCGAGGACCGAGCCCTCGCGGCTGACGCCCTTGCCGTACATGATGTCGAACTCGGCCTGCTTGAAGGGCGGGGCGCACTTGTTCTTCACGACCTTGACCCGGGTGCGGTTGCCCACGACCTCGACGCCGTCCTTGATGGACTCGATGCGGCGGATGTCGAGCCGGACCGACGAGTAGAACTTGAGCGCCCGGCCGCCGGGCGTGGTCTCCGGGCTGTTGTGCACCATCACCCCGTCGGCGAAGTAGTTGTGGGTGCCCTCGATCTCGAGGTCGTAGCGGTCGCCCCGGTGCATCGCGGTCGTGGCCTTGGGGGCGATCGACAGGATGGGAAGCGGCACCAGCTCGTCGTGGACCGGCGCGAAGGTCGGCTCGACCGCGAACCGTCCGCGGTAGCGGGGAAGCAGCTTGTACTGCATCGACGGATGGACGAACGGAGCGATGAGGGCGTGGAGCTTGGCCGTCTCGTCCTTCGGGAAGGTGAGCACGGCCATCCCCCGGGCTCCTCTCTCCGTGAGCCGAGCGTGGAGGCCCCAGGTGTCGGAGAGGTAATCCCGGAGACGCTCGCGTGAGCCCGGCGAGAACGCCTGGACACAGATCTCCGAGCGCCCGCTGCCGCCGACGGTACGGGCTTCGAGACCCTTCGACCGCAGGGTGAAGCCGCCGTCGTCCTGATACCAGATGGCCAGCGACAGCGGCGTCAGGGCCTTGAGGTAGTCGTCGCTCAGGACCTTGTCGCCGCCCATGTAGACGGAGCGACGAAGCTCGGCCAGCTCTGCGAGGGGCTGCACGTCGTGGAACACCGCACCCTTGGGGTTGGTCGACCGGCTCACCGTCAGGTTGGCGAAGAGAGACGTCTTCCAATCGCCGTACTCGGACTGCCCCGCCCCGTGGCCCCACCGGAACCGGGCGGCATGCCCGGTTCGACTGGGCGACAGAGCGCCGTCGCCCATCACGCCCCCCAGGATGACCTCCCACTGGTGGCCGGAGAGGTGGTGCGGCACGGATTGCATGACCCGATCGCCGACGGCCAGCTCTCGCGCCTCACGCCAGCCGCCCGGCGTCATGATCTGGTGGTTGGGGGTGACGGCGAAGCCGAGGTGGGCACCGGATCCCATCGCCCGCGGGACCCGGAAGTGCAAGAAGTCGTCCGCCGGGCCGTTGTTGAACCAGTTGACCACCTTGCGGGGGACGACGTGACCCGTCTCGAAGTCATACGAGAGCACCTCGACCGGCAACTTCTGGTTGACGATGGTGGCGATGCGCCTCTGGGTGCCATCGGACAGGGTCACCTTGGTGTCGCCCGACAGGCACCCGAACATGACACCGATCTTCTCCCGCAGCTGGTTGATGAAGATGCAGATCGTCTGGGTCTTGCTCAGGTTGCCGGTGAGCTTGCGCAGGGCCTGGGACATGAGCCGGGCCTGGAGGCCGACGTGGGTGTCGCCCATCTCGCCCTCGATCTCGGCCCGCGGCGTGAGGGCGGCCACCGAGTCGATGACGACCACGTCGAGAGCCCCCGAGCGGACGAGCATGTCGCAGATCTCGAGGGCCTGCTCACCCGTGTCGGGCTGGGAGATGAGCAGCTCGTCGACGTCGACGCCGATGTTGCCGGCGTAGATCGGGTCCATGGCGTGCTCGGCGTCGATGTAGGCGCAGATGCCGCCGTTGCGCTGGGCCTCGGCCACCACGTGCATGGCGAGGGTGGACTTGCCCGAGGACTCGGGGCCGTAGATCTCGACCACCCGGCCCCGGGGCAGGCCGCCGATGCCGAGGGCGAGGTCGAGGGCCAGGGCGCCGGTGGGCACCGAGTCGATGGCCATCGAGCCCTTCTCGCCCATCTTCATGACCGCGCCCTTGCCGAACTGCTTCTCGATGCTGCCGAGCGTCGTGTCGAGTGCCTTGTGCCGATCCACGTTCATGGTGGTCCTTTCGTGGGTGGCCCCCATCGGGGGCCGGAGAGGTGCGGCTGCGGAACGCCGCAGCGATCGATGGGGGTGACCCTACGGAGGGGGTGTGACAGTCAGCCGCCGGAGGGGTCCGGCCCGGGGCCGCTGCGGGAGGGAGGGACGACAGGACTGTAGTTTCGAACAATCGTTCGGTCAAGGATCCCGGCCCGGGCGGACGACCGGCGACCGGCCCCGTCCGAGCGCGGGCGCGCCGCCGCGGTGGGCGGCGTCCCTGAGCCGCCGCCCACCGCGATCCGACCGGCGATCAGCCCAGCACGAGCAGTCGCACCGGCACCGCCACCGGCCCGTCGGTGCGGGCGCGGGTGGCAGGCATGGGCTGGACGCGGTCGTAGAACTCCCGGGAGATCACGAGGGAGGCCCAGAAGCGCTGCTCGTCACCGGTGGCGCCCAGCACGTCGACCCAGAACGCCAGGCCCTCCGCGTCGGGCGTCCGTCCGAGGAAGCCATCGAAGGCCAGCCGGACGTCGAGACGGCGGGCCTCGGACGAACCGAGGAAGCCCCGGGCGACCGTGCCGGGGGGTGTGCCGGCCTCGAGCTCACCGACCCAGAAGTCGGTGTCGGCCGACGACGGGGCCCGGCGCAGGACCACGTCGTAGTACGCGTCGATGAGATCCTCCGGGGTCGAGCCGGCCCGGCTCTGGAACTCGGGGGAGCCGAGGAGGCGGGCCTCGAAGGATCGCAGTGTCGCGCCGCGCTGCTGGAGGAAGTCGAGCCAGAACGTCGCCCCTTCGGCCTCGGGGGTCCGGCCGAGGATCCCGAGGTACTCGGCCTCCACGAGCTGGGTCTCGAGCTCCTCGCTACCGGCGAGGGGCACCACCAACGAGCTGCGGGATCCACCTCCTCCGAGCGTCGCGACCCAGGTCGCGGTCTCGTCCTCGGTCGCGTCCCGGCCGACCAGGGCCCGGTGGGCACCATCGGCATACGCGGCGTCGGAGGCCGGGTCGGCCCCGGCCGGCGGCCCGCCCGCCACCAGGGCGAGGACCGTCGCGACAGCGGAGGCGAGGACGGCAGCCGAACGGCGCCGGGGGTGGCGAGGGGGGGCGGGGTGGGACACGGGTGCTCCTGGGGTGCGGGTCGGTCGGAAGGCGGGTGCGGGTGCGGTCACTCGGGGGTCACGATCTCGATGCGGCCGTCGCCACCGGGGACGTAGCGGGGATCCGACGCCGGGATCGTCGGTCGGCCACTGCTGCCGGCGGGGAACGACAGCAGGTACTCGACCCAGGCCTGCTCGTAGGTGAGCGTCACGCCGTCGGCGTCGAAGAGCTGGACCTTGCGATCGGCCGGGATGTCGCGCAGCGTCGTGTAGCTGTCGCCGCCCCCGGCGGTGAAGGTGTTCGTCACGATGTCGACCGCGGGGGCACCGGGCACGGGCACACCGGCGACGATCAGGTCGGTGCCGTCGACCAGCTCGGCGTCGGTGACCCGCGTGCCGGGTGTGGCGACGGTCTGGTCGGGCGGGTCGCCGGTGAGCGTCTGGGGCTGGCCGGACGTGTCGTAGGTGACCCGGATGCCGCCGATCTGGAGGAAGGCGCCGCTGCTGGCGGGCAGGGCGGCCGCGGAGCGCTCGAGGATCTCCTCCAGCTCGGTGGGCGTCACGTCCTCGACCACGGTCATGGTGTTGAAGAAGGCGAGGACGTTGCGGGTGTCGAGGCGGCTGATCGACCCCGGGACGGTGCCCGTCGTCGGCAGCGTGTTGCCGGCGCCCTGGCGGATGCCGCCGCTGTTCTGGATGCCAATCACCGGGTTGTCCGGGCTCGGGGCGGGGAGGCCGTTGGCCGCCGCGTACCGCGTGTAGGCGTCGATGAAGCCGTCGGCGATGCTGTTGCCGGCGTTGCTCTCCCGGCTGCGGACGCCGGGGTTGGACACGTCGAGCAGCACCTCGGTCTCCACGATGGGCTGGGCCAGCTCCTCGAGGCACTCCTCCACGGGGTCGACCGCCACCTCCTCGATCTCGGCGTCGGGCACCACCGCGTCGCTGATCCCCAGCTCGGTTGCCTCGGCGCTGGCGGGCACGACCCGCTTCGGGCCGCTGTCCTCGAGCACCCCGACGACCTCCCCGTCGGCGTCGAAGCTCAGGTCGAGGCGACCGAGGTACTTGTAGTTGCCCGCCGTGGTCACGATGGGGACGTTGCGACCATCGGCGTCGGTGCCGTTCAGCGGGTAGGCGGCGCGGATGTCCTGGGACTCGCCGGGGAGCAGCTCCTCGTCGTCGTTGGCCAGCAGGTCGTCGCCCCCGCCGGCGACGGTGACATCGACGTCGGAGAGCAGCGCCACCAGCTCCTCGTCGTTGGCCACCGCCTGGAGGTGGCTGACGAGGATGATCTTCTCGACTCCGAAGGCGCCGGTCAGCCGGTCGATCTCCCCCTGGACGACATCGGCGGTCGAGGCCAGGTCGGAGGAGGTGACCTCGACGTCGCGGGGCGAGGAGATCGCCGGCAGGTCGGGGGTCGTGGCCCCGACGACGCCGAACCGGGCGCCCGTGAAGGGATCGGTGTGGATGAGCGACCGAGCGACGGTGCGCCCGTCGGAGGCCCGACCGACGATGAGCCCGTCGTCATCGATGAGATCAGACCAGGTGGGCTCGCCGGAGAAGTCGAGGTTGGCCGAGAGGAACGGCTGGTTCCGCACGCCGTTGATGTCCGAGCTCCGGACGAAGCGCTCCAGGAAGTCCGGCGAGTAGTCGAACTCGTGGTTGCCGAAGATGTGGGCGTCGTAGCCCATCCGCTTCTGGGCCTCGGCGTCGTAGATCGGGGTCGTCGCCGGGTTGGGCGGCAGGCTGCACGACAGCGCCGCGCTGGCCAGGTAGGCGTCGCCGGCGTAGACGTTGAGCACCGAGCTCAGATCCGCACGGGCATCGGCGCGCTCGCGGTCGGTCACCGCGGCGTAGGCCGACATCCCGGCCACCGGGTACTCGGTGCCATCGGCGTTGTAGGTCAGCGGGGTGATGGTGGACTCGCCGTCGTTGTTGTGCAGCAGCGAGAGGGTGCCGGCGCCGTCGGGGTCGCTGACCCGGTACACGGTCACGGTGCCGGTGACCTCGTTGCTCGACAGGAGGAGGGGCGCGCCGCCCGGCGCCGCGGAGGCGGGCACGAACTCGAGGCCCTCGGGGCCGCTGTCGGGGCCGACCTCGGCGCCGCCGAACACCCGGGGGTTGACGTACTGGTGGAACACCGGGGCAGTGGGGTCGGTGACGTCGTAGGCCATGATGCCTCCGACCCGCTCGAGGCCCACGAAGGCGTAGGTGCGACCGTCGATCGCACCGGTGGTGACGGCCTCGGGCTCGGGTCCCTTGTCGTCGCTGCGGGTGTCGAAGCCGTCCTCGTCGTTGTTCGAGTTGAAGAACTCCGGGTTGGTCTCGGCGGTGATGCGCTCGAAGTCGTCGCCGCTGTCGAAGACCCGCGCCCCGGTCGCCGCGTCCCAGATCGAGAACGAGCGGGTGCCGAAGGCGGTGATGCGCTCGTAGTCGCCGTCACCGTCGGTGTCGCCCGACGCGGTGGTCACGTTGAGCCGCCCGAGCACGTCGTCGGCCTTGAGGGCCGCGGCATCGGGGTAGGCGTCGGGATCGAGGACGTAGTCGTCGTCGCCGACCCTGACCCCCTCTTCGTAGTCGCCCCACTCGCGCGCGTCGCCCTCGTTGGCGGTCATGTAGTACGTGGAGCCCCCGGAGGCGATCGACGCGATGGCGTCGGGCATCGGGAGGCCGGTCACCGGGTGGTTGGCGATGGCCACGGTGCCGTCGCGGTTGCTGGGGTCGAGGCCGCCCCCGCCCGAGAAGTCCCGCCCGGCGAGGGCGTCGATGCGCGTGACCCGGCCACCGGCGAGGTCGATGGTGGCGACCGCGTTGTTCTCCTGGAGGGTGACGTAGCCGGTGCTGGAGCCGGGGCTCACGGCGACGTACTCGGGCTCGAGGTCCTGGGCCACCGAGGCCCCGGGGCCGAAGATCCGGACGCCGCTCCCGAGCTCGTCGTGACGGCGGGCGCCCTCGTTGAACGCGGTGAAGCGGACCTGGCGCACGGCGCCGGGGGTGGTTCGCTTCCACGCCGACTGGGCAGATGTGAACAGCGGCGCCTTGATGACCGTGACCGACCCCTCGGGGTCGACCGTGTAGTCGTCGTTGGGCTCACCCTCGTTGGCGACCACCGCGAAGCGCCCGTCGGGGCTGAAGGTGACCATGTCGGGCTGAGCGCCGGCGGGGGCGGTGCTGATGAAGCGGCCGTCGATGTCGAAGAAGACGGCCTGGCCCCGTGCCGTCTTGGTCGCACCCTCGACGGCGGCCACCACCGCCGTGCCCCGGACGTCGACGCTGTTGACGCTGCCGCCGTAGGGGCTCATGTCGACCTGTTCGCTGAGCGTCGGGGTCGTGGGGTCCGACAGGTTTACGAAGTCGAGGGAGTTGTCCGCCGAGTTGACCACCACCATGACCCCCTCGCCGTAGGCGACGATCTCGGCGCCGCCCTCGCCCTGGCCGGTGTCGTAGCGCCCGACCGGCGTCAGCGCCCAGTCCGGGTCGTCGGGGACCGACGGGGCCTGGCCCGGTGCGCCGGTGCCCGGCGCCGGGGCCGGCGGCGGGGTGGCGGGCTGGCAGGCCGCGAGCACGGCGACGAGCACGATCGCAGCGAGGACGGGACGGGAGCGACGCATCGGTTCTCCGGAGGGTCGGGGGACGCCCCCGATGCTGGGACAGCCGGGTGAGGCCCACGCCGCCGCCGCCCCACGCCTGGGCGACCGTCAGGTGAACTTCCCGGACCCGGCACCCGCCCACCACCACCCACCGATGGTGCGCCTGCGGATCAGTAGGGCGTCGTGTTGTCGGTCGTGGCATCGCCGGCGAGGCGGGCGGCCAGGCGGGCACGAAGGATGCCGAGGCCCGAGATCACCGAGAACTGACGCACCCGCAGACGATCGCCCGGGAGCTGGAGGCGGATCGACGACACCTCGCCGTCGATGTCGAGCCCGACGAACACCGTGCCCGGCACCTCGCCGTCCTGCGGCTCGGGGCCGGCCACACCGGTGAACGAGAGGCCGACGTCGGCCCCGAGGACCGAGCGGACGCCGGTGGCCATGGCCTCGGCGGCGGCCGCGCTGACCACGGGGCCGTCGGGCACGGCGAGCAGGTCGACCTTGACCGCGGAGGAGTAGGAGACGAGCGCGCCGCGGAAGCTCGCCGAGGCGCCGGGCACGTCGGTGATCCGCGAGGCGGCCAACCCCCCGGTGAGCGACTCGGCCAGGCCGAGGGTGAGCCCGGTGTGCCCGAGCAGCATCAGCACCGCGCTCTCCATGGTCTCGTCGTCGAGCCCGAAGACGAGGTCGGGGCCGAGGATTCCGCGCACCTCGAGCTCCTCGGCCGCGAGCAGCGCCTCGGCTGCGTCGGTGGACACGGCCTTGGCCGTCAGGCGCACCTTGAGCCCTTCGATGCCCGAGGCCAGGAAGGCAATGGTCACCGCGCCGGCGGCGTCGCCCGACGCCGCGGCGCGGTCGAGCTCGGTGATGCGACCGGCGAGGCGCTCGGCGAGGCCCGACTCGCTCTCGCCCCAGGTCCGGAGGGTCCGGCTGCGGATCACCGCCTGCACCCCGGCGCGCGCCTGGAGGTCGGGGAAGATGGCCCCGACCATGATCTCGGTCATCTCATGGGGCACCCCGGGCACCGCGTAGATGACCTTGGCGACCGGGGTGCCGCCGGGGCCGGGCCGGGTGAAGGGGCAGATCAGACCCGGCGCGGTGCCCGGTTGCGGGTCCGAGATGGCGGTGGCGCCGACGGGCACCTCGGCCTGGCGGAGGTTGTTCATCGGCATGCGCCGGCCCCGCCCGCCGAACATGGCCTCGATGCGCGCCGCGACCTCATCGTCAAGCTCCAGCTGAACGCCCATCACCCGGGCGATGGCGTCGCGGGTGATGTCGTCCTGGGTGGGTCCCAGTCCGCCGCACACGATGACGGCATCGGCTCGGTCCACCGCCTCGCCGATGACCGCCACGACGCGATCCAGGTTGTCGCCCACCTTGGTCTGGCGGAGCGAGTCGATGCCCACCAGCGCCAGCTGCTCGCCGATCCACGACGAGTTGGTGTCCACGATCTGGCCGAGCAGCAGCTCGGTCCCCACGGCCACGACCTCACAGCGCACGGCGGGCAACCTACCCGCGCCCCCACTGGTCCCCGGCCCCCACCCGCGCCTCCACTGGTCCGCGGTCCCCCACCCGGCCCCCACCCACCCCGAACTGGTCACGGGATCGGGCGTCCCAACCCCCGAAACCGCTACCAGTTGGGCGACGGGGACGCCGCCAACCCGAACTGGTACCAGAATCGGGCGTCCCGCCCCCCAGATCGGCGACCAGTTGGGGATGGGTGCCGGAACGGTCGGCGGCGGGACTGTCAGCGGCGGGACTGTCAGAGGGCGATGCCGACGTACTTGGTCTCGAGGTACTCGTCGATGCCCTCGGCTCCGCCCTCGCGACCGAAGCCGGAGTGCTTGACGCCACCGAACGGCGCGGCCGGGTTCGACACGATGCCCTGGTTGAGCCCGACCATGCCCGTCTGAAGCGCCTCGCAGACGGTGATGGCCCGGTTGAGGTCGCGGGTGTAGACGTAGGACACCAGGCCGAACTCGGTGTCGTTGGCCCCGGCGATGGCCTCCTCGTCGGATGTGAACGTCGTGATCGGGGCGACGGGCCCGAAGATCTCCTCTTTCAACAGGCGGGCGTCGCCGGGCACATCGCCCAGCACCGTCGGGGCGTAGAAGTAGCCCCGGTCGCCGACCGCCTCCCCGCCGGTGAGCACCGTGGCGCCCCGGTCGACGGCGTCGGACACCAGCTCGGACACCTTGTCGCGCGTGTCGGCATCGACCAGCGGCCCCACCTCGACGCCCTCCTCGCTCCCGCGCCCCACCCGCAGGGCGCCCATGCGCTCGGTGAGCGCCGCGGTGAACTCCTCGGCCACCGCCTCGTGGACGAGGAACCGGTTCGCCGAGGTGCAGGCCTCGCCGCCGTTGCGCATCTTGGCGACCATGGCTCCGTCCACCGCGGCGCTGACGTCGGCATCGTCGAACACGACGAACGGCGCGTTGCCGCCCAGCTCCATGGAGAGCCGCAGCAGCTGCTCGGCCGACTGCTCGACCAGGCTGCGCCCGACCTCGGTCGATCCGGTGAATGACAGCTTGCGCAGCCGCGGGTCGCGCACGAGGGGCTCGATGACCTTGCCGGTGGTCGACGTGGTGAGGACGTTGAGCACGCCGTCGGGCAGGCCCGCCTCGGCCAGGATCTCGGCCAGCTTCAACATGGTGAGCGGGGTGGAGCGAGCGGGCTTGATGACCATGGTGCAGCCGGCGGCGATGGCGGGACCGATCTTGCGGGTGCCCATGGCCAGCGGGAAGTTCCACGGCGTGACGAACAGGCACGGGCCGACGGGCTGGCGCATGGTGACCAGCCGGGCGGCGCCGTTGGGGGCGGTCGACCAGCGGCCCGATATGCGCACCGCCTCCTCGGAGAACCAACGGAAGAACTCGGCGCCGTAGGTGATCTCGGCCTTGGAGTCGGTGAGGGCCTTGCCGTTCTCGAGGGTCATCAGCAGGGCCAGGTCGTCGGCCGCCTCGGTGATCGCCTCGAAGGCCGAGCGCAGGATCTCGCCCCGGTCACGCGGCGGCGTGCGGCCCCACTCGTCCTGGGCGGCAACCGCCGCGGCCAGGGCCGCGTCGCCGTCGCCAGGGGTGGCGTCGGCGACGGTGGTGATGACCTCGCCGGTGGAGGGGTCCTCGACCTCGATCTCGGCCCCGCCCGAGCCGGGCCGCCACTCCCCGCCGATCAGCAGGCCCTGAGGCACCGCCTTCACGACCTCAGCCTCGTGTCCGGTGAGCGGGCTGGACGATGCCATGGAAGACCTCCGTGTCTGGGTCGGCGCAAGAACGGTCGCCGGGCCAGTTGGCTTCCCGCTCATCCGCCCCCGACACAGACGAGGTCCCAGCCGCACCTCGGGCCGCTCACACCCTGACGGCGTGGCGCTCAAAAGGCGCGGCCGCCCGGCCCGCTGCGGTAGTGGTACCGATTCCGGGGGCGGGAGCCCCCGATTCCCCTACCAGTACGACGATGGGGACCAGGACGGACCGTCGTGGTAGCGGTCCTGGGGGCCAGGGCCCCCGAATCCCCTACCAGTTCGACGGGGGTCGACGGCAGACCGCACGCGGCACCCGGACGGGTGCGGTTTCTCGCCCTCGCGGCCCGCGTCCTAGGTTCCACGGCGACGCCGAACGCTCCCCGGAGGACACCGTGCGCAGCCCCAAGGACTTCTTCCGCCCCCTCGCCGTGGGGGCTCCCGAGCCGCTTCGGGAGATCCCGGTCCGGCCGTCGCGGATGATCCACTTCTTCCCGCCGTCGAACGCCAAGATGGTCTCCAAGGTGCCGGACATGGCGGCCAAGGTCGACGTGTTGCTCGCCAACCTCGAGGATGCGGTGCCCGCCGATGAGAAGGAGGCCGCCCGAGCCGGGCTGGTCGAGGTGGGCCGCGCCTGGGACAGCACCGACACCCAGCTGTGGACCCGGGTCAACGCCCTCGACTCGCCCTGGGGGCTCGACGACCTCACCACCGCGATCACCGAGGTCGGCGACAAGCTCGACGTGGTCATGATCCCGAAGGTCGAGGGACCCGAGGACATCCACTACGTCGACCGCTTGCTGGCCCAGCTCGAGGCCAGGGCCGGCCTCGAGCGGCCCGTGCTCGTCCACGCCCTGCTCGAGACGGCCCGGGGCGTGGCCAACGTCGAGGAGATCTGCGCCGCCAGCCCCCGGATGCAGGGCCTGTCGCTCGGCCCCGCCGACCTGGCCGCCAACCGGCGCATGAAGACCACCCGCGTCGGCGGCGGCCACCCCGGCTACCTCGTGCGCCAGGACCCGGTCGAGGGCGCCCCCGAGGCGGCCCGCACCACCTACCAGCAGGACCTCTGGCACTACACCATCGCCCGCATGGTCGACGCCTGCGCGGCCAACGGGATTCTCCCCTACTACGGCCCCTTCGGCGACATCGCCGACACCGTGGCCTGCGAGGACCAGTTCCGCAACGCCTACCTGCTCGGCTGCGTCGGGGCCTGGAGCCTCCACCCGGTGCAGATCGACATCGCCAAGCGGGTGTTCAGCCCGGACCCCGCCGATGTCGCCCACGCCCGGCGCGTGGTCGAGGCCATGGGCGACGGCACCGGTGCGATCATGCTCGACGGGAAGATGGAGGACGACGCCTCGGTCAAGCAGTGCCTGGTCATCCTCTCCCTCGCCGAGGAGCTGGCCGAGGGTGACCCCGAGCTGGCCGAGCGCTACGGCCTCGCCGGCTCGGAGGCCTGATCGCCGTGGCCGACGACACGTCCACCGACCCCACCCACCGCCCTGGTGGAGTCGGCTCCGCCGACGCCGATCCAACGCGTCGCCCGCGCCGCTCGGTGCTCTACATGCCCGGGGCCAACGAGCGGGCCCTCGAGAAGGCCAAGGGGCTGCCCGCCGACGCGATCATCTTCGACCTCGAGGACGCGGTCGCGCCCGACGCCAAGGCCGAGGCGCGGGATCGGGTGTGTGCCGCGGTGACCTCGGGCGCCTACGGCCACCGCGAGCTGGCGATCCGGGTCAACGGGCTCGACACCGAGTGGCACTCCGACGACGTCCGGGCCGCGGCCGAGGCCGGGCCCGCGGCGATCGTGGTGCCCAAGGTCGCCTCGGTGGCTGACGTGGCCGCCATCGAACAACGCCTCGAAGCCGCCGGCGCACCCGACCGCACCCGGATCTGGGCCATGGTCGAGACCCCGGTGGCGATGCTCCACGCCGAGGAGATCGCGGCCTGCTCAGAGCGCCTCACGGTGCTGGTGATGGGAACCAACGACCTGGCCAAGGAGCTCCACGCCGAGCACGTCGGGGGCCGTCAGCCGCTGCTGGCCGGCCTCGGCCTGTGCCTCTTGGCCGCCCGGGCCACCGGCAAGGTGATCCTCGACGGCGTGTACAACGACATCAAGGATCCCGACGGCTTCGAGGCCGAGTGCGTCCAGGGCCGCCAGATGGGGTTCGACGGCAAGACGCTCATCCACCCGAGCCAGCTGGAGCCGGCCAACCGGGTGTGGGCGCCGGCTCCCGACGCGGTCGACGACGCCCGTGCTCTCATCGCCACCTTCGACGAGGGGGTCGCCGCCGGGAAGGGCGTCGTCACCCACGGGGGCCGCATGATCGAGAACATGCACGTGGAGAACGCCCAGCGTCTCATCGCCCTGGCCGACGCCATCGCCGCGCTCGACGAGGGTTGAGCTCCCCCGCCGCGCCGCGCCCGGTCAGGACGGGGCGCGGTTTCGGTGGCCGAGGGTGGTGGCGGCCCCCCGGCCGTCGAAGAGGTATTGCGCTCCGCTCACCAGGGTGAAGCCGACGGCGATCCACAGCGCGACGTCGGCGACGGTGGGGTGGTCGACGGTGAGCGGCAGCAGGGCCAGGAACACCGCGAGCTCCTGCACCACGGTCTTGACCTTGGCCAGGGTGCGCGCCGGCACCGCCAGCCCCGAGCGGCCGAGGTGCATCCGGTACACCGAGATGGCCAGCTCGCGGGCGCTGACGATGACCACCGGCAGCCAACCGAACCGTCCGGCGGCCACGAGGGCGTAGAGCGCGCCGAGCACCAGCACCTTGTCGGCGAGGGGGTCGAGGAACGCGCCGGAACGCGTGGTGCCGTGGCGGCGGGCCAGGAACCCGTCGATGCCGTCGGTGAACCCGAGGGCGAACCACAGGCCCACGGCCAGCCAGGAGCTGGGTTCCCGCACGATCATCACCAGCAGGGCGGGTGAGAACAGGAGCCGGATGACCGTCACCGCGTTGGCCGGCGTCATCAGGGCCGACGGCCCGTAGCGGCCGTCGTCGACGAACGCCCCGTCGTGCTGATCGGTGGCTCGTGGTGGCTCGCGCGTTGCGTCCCCCATGGTCTCTGGATACTGCCACGCGTCGCGCCGTTCCACGGACATCCGACCCGCCCCGGCGGCCCGAGGTCACATCGGCCCGGAGTGGCCCGCAAGGCGTGCGTCTCCCGCTCCGCCGGACCACCGTTCTCCCGCGATCAGGAGGCGTCCACGCACCCCACCGCGCGAGAAGGGAGGCCCTGTCAGTCGGCGTCGAGGTCGGGGCCGGCGGCGCCGGTGACGGTCAGGCGCACGATGTCGCCGACCGGGAGGTGGTCGGGAACGGTGATGATCCCGTCGATCTCGGGGGCTTCGCGGTGGCTGCGCCCGACCCCGGGGGCGTCGACGAGCACATCGACGGCCTCACCGATGAGGTCGGCCCGACGGTGCTCGGTGATGGCGTCCTGGGTCTCGCGCAGCTCGGCCAGGCGCTCGGCCACCAGCGCGGCCGGAACCGCCCCGTCGAGGCCGGCGGCGTAGGTGCCCTCCTCATCGGAGTAGGAGAAGAACCCGCACCAGTCGAGCTCCACGTCGGTGACGAAGCGCAGGAGGGCGTCGTGATCCTCCTCGGTCTCGCCGGGGTAGCCGACGATGAAGTTCGAGCGCAGAGCGGCCTCGGGCTCGCGCCGCCGGATGTCGTCGATGCGGGCCCGGAACCGGTCACCGTCGCCCCAGCGTCGCATGCGCCGCATCAACGGGCGCGACACGTGCTGGAGGGAGAGGTCGAAGTAGGGCACGCCCGAGGCGCAGATGGCGTCGATCAGCCCGTCGGTGAGATCCGAGGGGTAGAGGTAGAGCAGTCGAACCCGCGCCACCCGCTCGGCCACGGCGCCCACGAGGGGAACGAGGCCCCGCTCGCCGACGCCCTGGTCCCGACCGTAGGAGGCGAGGTCCTGGGCGACCAGCACGATCTCCTGGGCCCCCAGCTGGTCGACCTCGGCCAGGATCGACTCCGGGGTCCGGCTGCGCTGCGGGCCGCGGAAGCTGGGGATGGCGCAGAAGCCACACGCCCGGTCGCAGCCCTCGGCGATCTTCACGTACGCCCACGGCGCCGAGGCCGCCGGCCGGGGCAGGTTGAGCAGGTCGAAGTCGGGCACGCCCGCCACCAGCTCACCTCCGGCGGTGCCGACCCGGGGGCGCAGCAGCACCGGCACCGACAGCGACGGAGGTGCTGCGCCGGTCGCGATCACGCCGGGGCCGAGGAGCGACTGGCCGAACCCGACGACGGCGTCGACCTCGGGCAGCTCGGCGGCCAGCTCGTCGCCGTAGCGTTCGGCCATGCAGCCGGTGACCACGAGGCGCGACCCCTCGCGGCGAACGTCGGCCAGGGCGAGGATGGTGTCGATGGACTCCTGGCGGGCCTCGTCGATGAACGCGCACGTGTTGACGACCACGACGTCGGCATCGGTGGGCTCGGAGGCCTCGATCAGCCCGTCGGCGACGAGGCGCCCGGTGAGCTTCTCCGAGTCGACCTGGTTCTTGGGGCAGCCGAGCGTCTCGACGTGGTAGGAGCGGGCGGGCACGACGAGCGATACTACCGGCGTCGTGCTCGGCGTCCCCCGGTCGGGCCGACGGCGACCGGACGAGGGACCGGGCTCACCGGGCCCGCTGCGGGGGGCCGGCGAGGCGCTCCTCGTGGACGGTGACGAGGTCGGCGCGGCCGTCGGGGTCGTGGCGGCTGCGCTCGAAGCGGACGGTCGCGGTGCGCCCGTCGAAGGTGAGGCTGGCGACGAAGTTACCGAACCACGGACCCTCGTCGAGGCGCCAGTCGACCGGCTCGTCACCGTGGGCGGCGGTGCGGCGAGCGAGGTGCCCGGCCAGTCTCCCGACCCGGGAGGACGCGAGCCGGAGCACCCGCTGGAGGTTGGCGGGCACACCGTTGCGCAGCGGCGAGCAGACCAGCTGGACCACACGAGCCGGGGCACCGCCGTCGGGCCCGCCGGAGCCGGTGGCCGCGGCCGAGGCCAGGTCGGATCCGTCGGAGGTGTCGACCTCGGCCCAGGCCAGGTAGCTGAAGTGCACGTCGCCGGAGAGGACCAGCACCGACGACGGCGGCGGGCCCTGCGCGCCGGACGCGACGGACGTGATCAGCGCGGCCAGGGCCTCGAACGAGTCACCGAAGCTGGCCCAGTGCTCGAGGTCGCCGGCCCGGCGCGCCCGCTCGGCCAGCCACCGCCCCAGCGGACCCCAGCGCCCGCCGCCGAGCGCGTCGGCCGAGCGTTCGACGTCGTGGACCCCTTCGGGCAGCAACCACGGCAACGGCGACCCGATCAGCAGGTGGTCGAGGCCGTCGCGGTCGACGCGCGCCCGGTCCTCGATCCAGGCCATCTCGTCGTCGTCGACGATGGCCCGGTCGCCCTCGGTGAGGCGCCGCGAGTTTCGGGTGTCGACCATCACCAGCCGCACCGTGGCCGAGCCCATGATGTCACGGGTGGTGCTCCACCGGTGAGCGCGAGGGTCGGAGCGATCGAGGCGCCACCCGTCGGCCAGCTCGGTGAGGAGGTCGGTCGCATCGTCGCTCCCGGCCACCGCGACCGAGACCGGATCGTCGGCCAGCGCCGACGGCGGGAGGTTCCCCCAGTGCTGGTAGATCCAGTACGACACCAGGCCGCCGGAGATGCGGTCGTCCCACCACGGCTGACGGGCGATGCGGGCGAGCCATGCGGCCGAGAGGTTCCAGTCGTCGACGATGTCGTGGTCGTCGAACACCATTGTCGACGGCACCGTCGACAGCAGCCAGCGGACGTGCGGGGTCGACCAGGTCCGGTGGTACACCTCGACGTAGCCGTCGAGGTCGGCCACCGATCTCGGTGGTGCGCCATCGGGGCCGCGGTCGGGGCGCTCGCCGTGCCCGTCGACGACGGCATCGGCGTAGATCTGGTCGCCCAGCAGGGCGAGGAGGTCCGGCCGGTCGTCGGTCTCGCCCCGGGCCAGACGGCGGGCCAGAGCGTCGAGGGCGTCGACCCCCATGCCCCGCTCGTCGGTGGTGTGGGGACCGTCCCACGGCGGCTCGTGGGGCGCGTCGATGCGACACGACCCGAACACGACCTGCACCGGGCGGGACGGATCGGCGGTGCGGATGACGCTGGGGGGCAGGTCAGCTCCGGCCTCGGGCCAGACCGCCTCGCCATCGAGCGCCACCGTGTAGGGGGTGCCCGCGGCCGGGGGTAGGTCCCGCACGACGACCAGGGCGTAGTGGCGGCCGGCCACCGCCACCGTGTGCGCCGTCCCGCGACCGGGTCCGGCGTCGACCTCCACCTCGCAGGGAGCATCGACCTCGACCCACACCGTCGCCGAGGTCCCCTCAACACAACGCAGCAGCGGTCCCAGCACCAGTCCGACCATGGGTGGCGCCCTACCCGCACACGCCCGGGGCGACCCACCTCCGCCCCGGTCGCGGTCAGCGGTCGCGGACTCGGTCGCACCGGTTCGTCACGTCGGTACCCTCCCCGACGACACCGGTGCATCGTCATGTCCGGGTGCGTGGTCGGCACGGCCACGTCGCCGTTGCCCCAGACCCGGCCGGGGAGGCGCGCGACGCCGCTCCTAGGGTGGTGGGGGTGTCAGCTGCCGAGCGATGGATCCCGTTCCGGCTGCGGGACCTGGTCGACATCCTGGCCACCGAGTCATCCGAGCCGGAGCGGTTCCGCGAGCTGCACCGCATCGTGGCCGCCGTCGTGCACCACGAGTACCGCCAGGAGCTGGAGCGGCTGAAGGACGCCTACGCGCCGTTCAACCCCGACGCCGATCACCGGGTGATCCGCACCTGGAGCGATGACGAGCGCACCGAGTGCCAGCGGGTGCTGGTGGCCGCGCTCACAGACCTGGTCGAGGCGGCCAACTACGAGGCCGTCGGTCGCGAGGTGCTGGGCGGCGCCGTCGAGGGCGAGTCGCTGCTCAAGCTCCGCCTGCACGTCGACCTCGACGACTTCGACGAGATCCTCTTCTTCCGTCGGGGCCTGTCGAGGCGCACCGAAGAGGTGAGCCACCTCTTCGGGCTGAGGCACAAGCCGGTCGAGTTCACCAACTGCGCCCGGATTCTCATCTACCTGAAGTTCCGCGACGCCGAGCACTTCGAGGCCGCCGGGCGCCGTGACCTTCCGTTCGAGCCCGGTTCCACCATCATCAAGCTCTTCCAGGACGTGCCGCGGGCCGACCTGGAGATGCTGCTGCCCAACACCGAGGTGCGGATGCGCACCACCGACAAGCTCGTCATCGGGGTCCCGGCCCTGCTGAGCGGGCTGGTGGTCCTCGTCACCAAGGTGGCGTCGTCGCTCGGCCTGCTGGTGCTGCTGGTGCTGTTCTGGGTCGGCGTGCGCGACGACGAGGTGGACATCGGCCAGACCCAGCTCGCCGCCATCGCCCTGGGCCTCGGGTCGCTCCTCGCCTTCGGTTGGCGCCAGTGGACCAAGTTCAAGAACCGGCGCATCCAGTTCATGAAGACGTTGTCCGAGAACCTCTACTTCCGGAACCTCGACAACGACGTGGGCGTCTTCCACCACCTGCTCGACGCCGCCGCCGAGGAGGAGATCAAGGAGATACTGCTCGCCCTGCACTTCTTGACCGACGGACCCGAGACCGCCGACGGCCTCGACGAACGGATCGAGGCGTGGTCGGCCGAGCACCTGGACTGCGTCTTCGACTTCGATGTGCGAGACGCCCTCGACAAGCTGGGCGACCTTGGCCTCATCGAGGTGCGCGACGACGAGCACCACGCCGTGTCGCTCGACGAGGCCCGGCGCCGCCTCGACCAGCGCTGGGACGCGTACTTCGCCGCCCCCGCCCTCCCGCGCTGAGCGGTCGCGCCACTCGGGAGCGGCGTCGCCCGGTGCGTCATCACCGGCTGCGTCGTCACCCGGTGCGTCGTCGCCCGGTGCCATACGGTGACCGGCGTGCAACACGCCCTCTACGTCGCGCCCTTCGCGGAGCTGAGCGATCCGGCCCGGATGATCGACCTCGCCGAAGCCGCCGAGGGTGGCGGGTGGGACGGCCTGTTCCTCTGGGACCACGTGCACCGCGACCCGGGCGAGGTCCGCGACATCGCCGATGTGTGGACCATGCTGGCCGCCGTTGCGGTGCGGTCCTGGCGGCTGCGGCTGGGCCCCATGGTCACGCCCATCTCCCGGCGGCGCATCGCCCCCCTGGTCCGCCAGACCGTCACCCTCGACCACCTGAGCGCCGGGCGCCTCGTCGTCGGCCTCGGCCTCGGGGTCGACACCGCCGGTGAGCTGACCCGATTCGGCGAGGTGGTCGACCCCGTCGCCCGGGGCGCCATCCTCGACGAGGGCGCCGACCTGCTGGCCCGAGCCTGGAGTGGCCAGCACGTCTCGCACCGCGGGCCCAACTTCACCGTCGACGGCGTCACCTTCTCCCCCACCCCGCTCCAGGCGCCCCGGATCCCCCTGTGGTTCGCCGCCCGCGATCGCGCCCTGCGCCCGGTGCGGCGCGCAGCGCGCTACGACGGCATGTTCATCATCGAGGTCGACGTCACTCTGCTGCAGCGCGCCCTCGACGAGGTGGTCGCCGTGCGGGGGTCCCTCGATGGCTTCGACGTGGCCGTCCGGGTGTCGCCCTTCGACGATCCGGCCCTGCTCGACGTGCCCGGCGTGACGTGGGCGTTGCACTCCTACCCGCCCGACGCGGAGGCCGCATGGGTCCTCGCCGACGCCGCTGCGGGCCCGCCCCGCTGACGCGATCCCGAGCAGCAGGGTCCGGCGCTGTGGGGTCCGGTGGGCGAGTCGGCGCAGGGGTGCGGGCTCATCGAACGCGCGGCTCCGCCGCCGGAACCCCACGACGCAGGCGCTGGGCTCCTGCGCCTCAAGGACGTCCTGGCGACCGGGCGCCTCCGCCTGGAGTGACCAGGCGACCTCAGAAGGCGTCGTCAGACGGCTTCGGGGCCGAGCCGTCGGCACTGGGAGCCATGTCGCCGCTGCCGCTGCTGCTGGCGCCGGGGGCGCCTTCGAGCTCGGCGACGGTCATCAGCACGTCGCGGGCCTTCGACCCGATCGACGGGCCGACCACCCCCCGCTGCTCGAGGAGGTCCATGATGCGCCCGGCCCGGGCGAAGCCGACCTTGAGCTTGCGCTGCAACATGGAGGTCGACCCCAGCTGGCTCCGGACCACCAGCTCGGTGGCCTGGAGCAGCAGCTCGTCGTCATCGTCGCCGCCGCCACCAGAGCTCGCCGAGGAGCCGCGAGCCGAGGACCCGCCGGCCTCGTCGGAGCCGAGCACCGTCTCGTCGTAGCTGACCTCGGGTGACTGGCGGCGCCAGTGGGCGACGACCTGGCGGACCTCCTCCTCGGTGACCCACGAGCCCTGCACCCGGTGCGCCACGCTGGAAGATGGCCCCATGAGCAACATGTCGCCCTTGCCCAGCAGCCGCTCGGCGCCCTGCTGGTCGAGGATGACCCGGCTGTCGGTGCTGCTGGAGACGGCGAAGGCCCAGCGACTCGGCACGTTGGCCTTGATCAGGCCGGTGATCACGTTGACCGACGGGCGCTGGGTGGCGATGACCAGGTGGATGCCCACAGCGCGGGCCTTCTGGGCGATGCGGGTGATGGACTCCTCCACGTCGCGAGCCGCGACCATCATGAGGTCGGCCAGCTCGTCGATCACGACGAGGATGAACGGGAGACGGGGGTAGGTCGGGTCCGACGGCTTCTCGGGCTGGAGCATGCCCTTGTCGTGGGCCGCGTTGTAGCCGGTGATGTCGCGGAAGCCGACATCCGCGAGCAGGTCGTAGCGCCGCTCCATCTCTCGCACCGCCCAGGCCAGGGCGTTGGCCGCCTTCTTGGGGTCGGTGACGACCTCGGTGAGCAGGTGGGGCAGCCGGTTGTACTGGCCCATCTCGACCTGCTTGGGGTCGACGAGGATCATCCGCACCTGGTCGGGTGTGGCCCGCATCAGCACCGAGGTGAGCAACGAGTTGATGCACGACGACTTGCCGGCACCGGTCGCGCCGGCGATGAGGACGTGGGGCATCGCCGCCAGCGCGGCCATGACCGCCTTGCCGTCGATGTCGCGCCCGACGGCGACCTCGAGGGGATGGGTGGCGGCCCGGGCCTCGGGGCTGGCCAGGATGTCGCCCACGGTGACCAGCTGCTTGCTGGCGTTGGGGATCTCGACGCCGATGGCCTGCTTGCCGGGGATGGGCGCGAGGATGCGGACATCGGGCGTGGCCATGGCGTAGGCGATGTCGCGGTGGAGGCTGGTGACCCGGGCGACCTTGACGCCGGGGCCGAGCTCGAGCTCGTAGCGGGTGACGGTGGGGCCGACGGTCATGCCGACGAGGCGGGTCTCGACGCTGTGCTCGGCCAGGGCGTGGGCCAGGTGGCGTCCGACGTCCTCGACGGCCTTGCGGTCGACGGCCTGGGCCCCGACCCGGGTGAGCACCTTGGCCGACGGCAGCTTCCACGCCGAGGGCGAGGCGCCGGGTCCGAGGTCGATCTCGAGCTGCTCGGGCTCGGCGGCCGGCTCTGGCGGCAGGCGCCGACGCCGCCGGGGCGCGGCAGCCGCTTCCATCTCCGCCTCGAAGTCGTAGATGCCCCCGTTCCCGTCGGCGGCCCCGTCGGTGAGGTCGACGGCGCCACCGGCGGAGAACGCGGGGCCGTCGCCGCCACCGTCGGCCTCGCGGGTCTCGCGCTCGAGGTGGAACAGGGAGCCGAAGGCACGCTTGGCGCTGGTGGCGGCGGGCCGGGCCCCGGCGGCCACCCCGGTGGCAACAGTGCGCGATGCGACGCGAAGGGTGAGATCGGCGACGAGGACGCCGCCGGCGATGGTCAGGGCGGCGAGCACGGCGAGAGCCCCCCCGGTGGCGACGAGATCCTGAAGGGGCTCGCCCACCGACGCCCCGAGGAACCCGGCGGCCTCGACGAGGTCGTCGCCGGACGCGTCGAGAGAGGGTGCGCCCCGGCCCAGGTGCAGGAGGCCCAACCCGGCGACGACCAGCAGGACGCTGCCCAGGGCCCGGCGGGCGGGGCCGTGGGCGGCGAGGGGGATCTCGCCGGTCTCGGGGTCGGGCACGGGCCCGGGCGCGGTACGGCCTCGGATGAGCAGGGCGCCGACACCCAGCAGGGCCGGGGGCGCGAGGATGCGGGCGCCTCCGACGAGGAGGCCGATGCCGCGAGCCACACCCCGGCCGAGCGGTCCGCCGAGATCACCTCCGTAGACACCGAGGGCGGCGATGATGGCCAGGAGGATCAACACGAGACCGGCCAGATCGGCGCGGTGGCCCGCGGTGGCCCGCGACGTGGCCTTGGCCATCCGCACCAGCGTGGTGTCGCCGATGGGCCCCCGACCGGCGGGAGCCCGGCCCCGGGCGGTGGTGCTCGAGCGCGTCGAGGCGCCCTTGCCCTTGGCGGTGGCCTTGCGCTTCCCCTTGGTCGGCGGCTTGCCTCCCGCGCCGGGGCCGCGCCCCGAGGACGCAGCGCGGGAGCGGGACGATCCGGAGCCTCCGGACCCGCCCCGACCCGCCGAGCGGGGGCTACGGCTGGTGGCGGTCACAGTGCCGTGACGCTACCAGCGACCGCCCACCGTGGGGCGGACACCCGCGCGCCCGGTGGCTACCTGACCGCTCCGACGCGTCGGGCCCGGCGGGCCACTCCCGGCCACGAGCTTCGATGATGGGTAACCGGCATCGCCGAGGTGGTGGTGCCCGGTGGCCTTGTCGGATCGTGTGGGGGGTTCGTGTCCGACTGGTTCAGTGCCTGTCGAGGACGTGGATGGTGATGTCCATCTCGGTGGCGATCGTGGTCAGGGAGCGGCCGACGTTGCGGTCGAGTCCGAACCAGAGGTGGTGGCCGTGGGTCAGTCCGGCGCCGAGGGTTTCGGCGATCAGCACCACACCTCGGCCAGCACCCCGTCGGTGGGCCGACGCCCGCGACGGTCCGCAGGTCCTTCACTGCTCGATCCCCCTCTCGCCCGCGGGGATGCGCATCGAGGAGACCTGGGACAGCCTCGGGTTGCGGGACACGGGCTCGCACACCGTCGTGCTCGATGACAGCCGGACCTGTGTGCTCGAGCGGCTGCACCGCGACGCCGTGGGAGCCATGTTCCACCCCTGCCCCCAGCCAAGCAGGCGCGCTTCACCGGGCGCGTCGCGCTCGGCATGTCGCCCGTCGGCTGAGCTCACCAGGGGCGGCACTGTCGTCCCGCCCCGCGACGGGGCCGGCCAGATCGGGGGGCCCGCACCACGCGGTGACCGACGGGTGATGGTCGCCAGCCAGTCGCCCCGAGGCCCACATCCGAGGCTCGGGCCACAGCCCGCCGCCACAGCCGAGGCCCGAAGGCGCCGGGCCACGTCTTCCGCTGATCCACGAGCGCGACCCACGGCGTGCCCTCGCTCTGCGCCCAGGCCGAGCCACCTGCACATGACCCGCGGCGACGACGTCGCCGGATCAGCCGGAAGATGACGGCACTCCGCGCCTGCGCTCAGGCAGGCGGCCCGCGAGATCCGTCGGGTCCGAGGACGCCCGCGAGCCACGAGCTGCGTACGCCCGTGAACCCCGGTGGCACACATCCGTACGACGTTCAGGCGCTCAGGCCTCAAGGACGACCGGGACGATCATGGGGCGACGGCGGGTGCGGTCGCTCACGAACTTGCCGGTGACCCGGCGCACGATGCGGCCCAGGGCCTCGACGTCGGACTTCTGCCCGCCCGACAGCGCCCGCTTCACCTCGTCGGTGATCAGCAGGCGGCACTCGTCGAGCATGTCCTCGGCCTCTGAGGCATGGACCCACCCGCGGGTGATGATCTCGGGGCCGAGCAACATCGATGCCGAATCAGAGTCGACGGTGAGGATCACGACGACGACGCCCTCCTCGGCGAGCACCTTGCGGTCGCGCAGCACGCCGTGTCCGATGTCGCCGACGCCCGAACCGTCGACGTAGAGGTAGCTGGCCGGCACCCGGCCGACCTTCTTGACGCCCTTGTCGGAGATCTCCACGCGGTCGCCGTCCTCGCAGACGATCGCCTTGTCCTTCTTCACGCCCATCTGGCGGGCCAGCCCGGCGTGGGCCGTGAGGTGGCGGAACTCGCCGTGGACGGGGATGAACCACTCGGGCTTGGCGATCGAGAGGAGCGTCTTGAGCTCGTCGGCCTTGGCGTGACCGGTGGCGTGCACGTCCTCGATGCCCGAGTGCACGACCTGCACGCCGAGGCGCACGAGCCCGTCGATCACCTTGGACACGTTCATCTCGTTGCCGGGGATCGGGTGCGAGCTGAGGATCACCGTGTCGCTGGCGTCGAGGTCGATGAACTTCGACTCCTTGGCCGCCATCTTGGCCAGCGCCGACATGGGCTCGCCCTGGGAACCGGTCGAGATGACGCACACCTTGCCGGGGTCCGTGTCCCTCACGTCCTCGATGTCGCGCAGGTGCGAGTCGGGGATGGTCAAGAGACCCATCTCGCGGGCCAGGCGCACGTTCTTGCGCATCGACATGCCGAGGGTGGCCACCACCCGGTCGAAGGCGATGGCGGCGTCGGCCACCTGCTGCACCCGGTGGATGTGGCTGGCGAAGCAGGTCGTGATGATGCGCCGGCCCTCGTGGGCGTGGAACAGGTCGTAGAGGACCTTGCCGACGGTGGTCTCGCTGCGGGAGTGGCCGTGCTGATCTGCGTTGGTGGAGTCCGAGAGCAGCAGGCGGATGCCCTCGTCCTCGGCGATGGCCCCGATGGCGGCCAGGTCGGTGAGGCGGCCGTCGACCGGCGTGAGGTCGAGCTTCCAGTCGCCGGAGTGGACGATGGTGCCCTGCGGCGTGTGGATGGCGGTCGAGAAGCCGTGGGGCACCGAGTGGGTGACGGGGATGAACTCGCAGTCGAAGGGGCCGAACGTGCGGCGCTCACGGTCCTTGACGACGATCATCTCGGTGCGGTCGAGGAGGCCGGCCTCCTCGATGCGGTTCCGGGCCAGGGCCAGCGACAGGGCCGAGCCGATGAGGGGGAACGACAGGTCCCGGAGCAGGAACGACAGGGCGCCGTGGTGGTCCTCGTGGCCGTGGGTGACGATGCACCCCTCGATGCGGTCCGCGTTCTCCTTCAGCCAGGTGAAGTCGGGCAGCACCAGGTCGACCCCGAGCATGTCGGCGTCGGGGAACATCAGCCCACAGTCGATGAGCAGGATCCGGCCCTCGTACTCGACCGCCGCGCAGTTGCGCCCGATCTCACCGAGCCCTCCGAGGAACGTGACGTGGACGGAAGGGCGTGGGGTCATCACCACCCGACACTAGGGGCCGCGGTGCACGCCCCCCTGCGTCTGGTCACCGACGATGTCGGCCGCCGTTCTCGTCGCCGGCATCGGTGGCCGCGCCCGGGTCGGCCGCGGGTAGGGTCCGCAGCTGTGCCGTCTGGGTGCCGCGCCGGCCCGGAGGAGACCCCCTTGGCGACCGATGGCCAGCTGCTCGCCACGCCGTGATCGTTCGTCGTGTCCGCGGGCTGGGGGGCAAGCTCTGGCGTGGAGGGCGGCCGACCGATGGCGCCCTGGCCACCCTCCCGTTGCTGCTCCTCGTCGCCATGGCCTGGGATCAGCGGTGGATGTCCGACGACGGTTTCATCAACCTGCGGGTCGTCTCGCAGGTCGTGGCGGGCAACGGACCGGTCTTCAACTCGGGTGAGCGGGTCGAGGTGGCGACCAGCCCGGCCTGGATCGCGGTGCTCTCGGGGGCGGATGCGGCGCTGCCGCTCCGCCTCGAGTGGATCGCCGTGCTCCTCGGGATCGCCCTCACCCTCACCGGGCTGGGACTCTCGATCGCCGCCGCCGCGGAGCTGTGGCGTCGCCCGGCCGACGGTGTTCCGCTGGTCCCAGTGGGTGCCCTGTGCCTGGCTGTGCTGCCTCCGGTGTGGGACTACGCGAGCTCGGGCCTCGAGGGCGGGTTGGCCTGGGCCTGGCTCGGGGCCTCCTTCTTCGCCTTGGTGCGCTGGTCGCGGTCACCCGTCGAACGGGTGGCGCCGTGGACGGCGGTGCTCGTTGGGATCGGCCCGCTGATCCGCCCCGACTACGCGATCTTCACCCTGGTCTTCGTCGTCGCCGTGAGCGCCGGAGAGGTCGGAAGGTGGAGGGCCCGGGTCCGGCCGTTCTGGCTTGCCGCGGTGGTGCCGGTCACCTTCCAGCTGTTTCGCATGGGGTACTACGGGGCCCTCACGCCCAACACGTACTTCGCCAAGGAGGGGGGTGAGCCCCGGTGGGACCAGGGCTGGGCCTACCTGGGGGACTTCGTCGGCACATACTGGGTCTGGATCCCCGTGGCGGCGCTCGGGCTCGGCGGAGTGGTCCCGCTCGTGGCCGGGCTCCGGCAGAGCGGTGAGCGACGGGGTGCGCTGGTGGCTGCGGCCCTGCCGGTGTCGGGGATCCTGGCCTGTCTCGCCATCGTGCGGTTCGGCGGGGACTTCATGCACGCCCGGCTGTTCCTTCCGCCGCTGCTCGCCGTGATCGCACCCGCCGCCGTGGTGCCTGTCCGGCGGGCCCAGGTGGTGGTCCTGGCCGCCCTCGTGTGGGCGCTGGTCTGTCTCGTCGCCCTCCGGCCGCCTCCCCTGACGGCGGAGCGGTTGAGTCGGGTGCACGACAATCGCGCCGCGTCTCTCTTCTACGCTCAGCATCCCCATCCGGTGACCATCGAGGACTGGGGCTACGACCCGGGCGGTCCTCGCCACATCCGTCTGGACCCCACCCACCGCCTCTACGAGGGGTCCCGGCCGCTCGAGCTCGGCGGGGAGCCGGTGCCTCTGGCTCCCGGCTCCCCGCCGGTCGTCGTGTTGGCCTACGGCGTGGGGGCTGTCAGCTACTCCCTCGACACCGATGCGTACGTCGCCGATCTGCTCGGGCTGGGCGACGTCCTCACGGCCCGCCTCGACCTCGACGCTCGTGGTCGCCCCGGTCACGAGAAGGCGCTGCCGCCCGCCTGGGTGTGGGCTCGGTACATCGATCCCGATCTGGCCCCCGATCCCTCGCTCATAGAGGCGCCCGCCGTCATCCGGGCCGACGCGCCGACCCTTGCGTCCGTCGATGACGCCGAGCTGGCTCGTGACGTCGCGATCGCGCGGGCGGTGTTGGGGTGTCAGCCCCTTGCCCGTCTCGAGGACACCGCGACCGAGCCCTTGACCGCCGGTCGCGTCGTCGACAACGCCGTCGCCGCCGTCACGCTGTTCCCCTTGCGAATCTCCCCGGACCCCTCGGCGGCGCAAGCCGAGCTGTGTTGAGGCACCGCCGGAAGACCGCAAGAGCTCGTACGGGAGGGCGCAACGGTCGCGCGCCTGCGGCCCGGGCCCGGGTCACGTCGCGGTCAGACGAGCCCGATCTCGGCGGCGACGGCGGCGGCTCGGTCCGCGGTGCCCGCCGGTGCGGGGCCGAGGGGCAGCCGGCACTCGCCCACGGGGACACCGAGCTCGGCCATCATCACCTTGACCGCCTGAGAGAACACGCAGTCGTCGGTGTTCATGTAGGCATACGAGGGCAGGAGCCGGGCGTTGATGCGCCGCGCCGTCGCCACGTCGCCGGCCTCAAAGGCGGTGACCATCTCGGCCTGGAGCGCCGCCGTCCAGTGGCTGGACACCCCGACGACGCCCACGGCGCCGTAGGCGAGGAAGCCGAGGGTCAGGGGCTCGTCGCCGCTGTAGACCTCGAAGTCATCAGGGGTCTCGGCGACCACGCGGGCGGTGGCCGCCGGGTCGCCGCCGGCGTCCTTCAGGGCGACGATGGTGGGCACCTCCCGGGCGAGGGTGACGATGGTGTCGGTGGCGATCTTGCGCCCGGTGCGCCCGGGGACGTCGTACAGCATGACCGGCAGGTCCGACGCGGCGGCCACGGCCCGGAAGTGAGCGGCCAGACCGGCCTGGGACGGCTTGTTGTAGTACGGCGTCACGGCCAGGACGGCGTCGACTCCGACCTCGGCTGCGGCCCGGGTCATGGCCACGCTGTGGGCGGTGTCGTTGGTGGTGGCGCCGGCGATGAGCGGCACGTCGACCGCGGCGCGCACCGAACCGAAGAGCTCGATGCGCTCGTCGTCGGTCAGCACCGGGCTCTCGCCGGTGGTGCCGGCGACGACGAGGCCGTCGTTGCCGTGGGCGACGAGCCACCGGGCCAGGTCCGCCGCGCCCTTGGCATCGAGCTCACCCTCGGGGGTGAACGGGGTGGCCATGGCGGTGATCACCCGCCCGAAGCGGGCCATCAACGACGTGGGAAGGCAGAGAACATCAGGGTGACCCTACCTGTCGATGTCGGCCCGGCGATGCGCTGATCGCCGGGCGGGCGCCCGGGGCGGGGGCCCTCAGCCCTTCACGCCGCTGTTGGCCTCGCCCTCGGCCAGGGCGAACATCTCGTACTCCTCGCCGGTATCCGCGAGGTCCTCGAACTGGATGACGCCGATCTCGCCGAACTTCTGACGCAGCCAGCCGTCGCCGGCGTCGAGCAGGCCCAGCTTCTTGCAGTTCGGGACGATCTTGGTGAACAGCATCTGCTGGAACAGCTGCCGTGAGGGGGCCTGCTGCACGAGGGGGAGCACCTCGGCGGGCTTCACGCCCATGCGCTCCCACACCTCCTGCTGCATGAAGCGGTCCCGCATGCGCACCGCGGCCTCGAAGGCGAACTCCTGACGCTCTCGCAGCTCCGCCGCGTTCAGCTCTCCGTAGTACTCCTTGAGGGTGAGAACGCCGAAGGCCACGTGGCGGGCCTCGTCGCTCATGACGTACCGCAGCAGCTTCTTCAACAGAGGCTCGGTGGTCATCTGGTGCATGAACCCGAAGGCGGCGAGGGCCAGGCCCTCGACCATGATCTGCATGCCGAGGTAGGTCATGTCCCAACGGCTCTCGGTGACGATGTCGTCGAGCAGCAGTCCGAGGTGGGCGTTGATCGGGTAGCTGCCCTCGAGCTTGGTGTTGAGGTACTTGGCGAAGACCTCGACGTGGCGGGCCTCGTCCATCACCTGGGTGGCGGCGTAGTACTTGGCGTCGATCCACGGCACCGTCTCGACGATCTTCGCGGTGCAGAGCAGAGCGCCCTGCTCACCGTGGAGGAACTGGCTGAGGGTCCAGGCCTGGCTCTCGATCCCCAGCTCGAGCCACTCCTTGTCGCCCCACTTCTCGAACGGGGTGCCGCTGACGTCCATGTCGGCGTCGATGGCGAGCCCGGCCGCCGCGTTCGCCGCGACCACGGCCTCGACGTCGACGTCGAGCTCCCACGGCAGGTCGGTCTCGCCGTTCCACTGTGAGGTCTTGGCCTTCTCGTAGAGCTTCTCGAGCGGCTTGCGCTCACCCTTGTTGTAGTTCCAGGTGAAGATGGCGTCCGCGTTGTCCTCGACGGCGCGGATCGTGGCGTGCACGTCGGTGTTGGTGATGGACAGGATCTCGGCCAGGTCGTTGGCATCGGCGCGGCCGATGATGTCCTGGGTGGAGGACATGGCTTGGGGGGTGGCGTCGGTCGTGGACATGGCGGGCTCCTAGTGGATCGGGACGGGCGGGGAAGCGGCGTGCGATGGGACGGTGCCTCGGTCGACCGGGGCGGTCGACCGGGCGGCGAAGGCGGGGGCGAGGTAGCGGCGCACCAGTCGGTGGCAGACCTCGGGGTCGGCCAGATGGAACGCCGGGGTCGGGCTGACCAGGGCCGAGAGGAACACGCGGGCGAGCCACTCGGCGGCCCACCCCGCGTCGGGAGCGTCGAGGAAGCGCACCAGGTGGGGAGCCAGGGCCCGGCGCACGACCCGCAACAGGCGGTCCATCTCGGCGAAGCCGAGCACCGCGGTCGCCAGGTCGGGCTCGTGGTCGAGCACGAAGCGCAGCGCGGCGTGGCCGTCGAAGGCGCGAGCCGCGGCGTGGAGCCCGGCGGCGAGGGCGGTGGGCAGGTCGCCGGCGGCGTCGACGGCGTCGGCCACGGCACCGAGGAGCCGCGCCACCTCGCGCTGGGCGAGCAGGTCGAAGAGCTCGTCCTTGCCCCCCGGGAAGCACCGGTACAGCGTCGCCCGGCTCATGGCGGCGGCGCGGGCCACGTCGCCCAGGGTGGTCTTGGTGACGCCCCAGCGGGCCACGAGCTCGACCGCGGCGTCGAGAGCACGCTCCTGGGAAGAGGTCGTCACGACCGCGGACGGGGCCACAGGTGAGACGTTACGACGAGGGTTGTCTCATTGCGACGGTCGTCGGTCACACCCGGCGGCGGGCGCGACGGGCGCGGCGAGGATGCCGGCGAGCAGGTTGTCGCGGACCAGGCGTCGCACCGCGTCGGGGTCGTCGAGGTCCCACCCACCGCTGGCCATGAGGAACGACAGGACGTTGCGGCCCAGCCAATCGGCCGCCTCCTCCGGGTCGGTGCCCGGAACCAGATCCGCCGCCTCGAGGTGCGGCCGGAGGTGGTCGCGCACCGCGGCCTGCACCAGCGGGGCGCTCTGGCTGAGGTGGGGCAGGAGACGCTCGGGCTCGGTGTCGACGACGCGCTGGATCACCGCGTGCTCGGCCATCAGCACCCGGCCCCGGCTGATGCCCTGCTCGAGTCGGCCGGCCAGGTCGGCGATGTCGTCGATCAGAGCGACGAGGGCGATGAGGAAGCGCGCCACCTCGAAGGTGACCGCCTCGGCCGTCACCTGTTCGCGGCCGCCGGGGAAGTGCCGGTACACCGTGGCCCGGGCCACCCCCGCCCGCCGGGCGACGTCATCCACGCGGAGTCGGGCGAGCCCGGAGGACCCGGCCTGGTCCACCGCCGCGACCAGGATGCGGGTGCGCACGTCGAGGGGGTCGTCCCCGGCGGCTCCGCAGGCTCCGCCGCCAGAGAGCCCGTGCTGTCTGGTTCGCTCGCTTCGCTCGCTCATTGGCGCACCATCCCGTCGTGGGTCACATCGGGCCGAGATCGCATCGCCGGGCACCAATGAGCGCTGCCGGCTCCGCAGGCTCCGCCGCCAGAGAGCCCGTGCTGTCTGGTTCGCTCGCTTCGCTCGCTCACGGGGCGGTCGAGGCGTCGAGGCGGGGGTCGCCCGGCGACGGCCGGTCGTCGGGGTCGGGCTCGTCGAGCCCGGGAGCGTCGTCGGAGCTGCGTACGCCGGCGTGCTCCCGGGCCGCCCGGCGCAAGATCATCGGGTACCCGCCCAGCGCGATCGACGCGAAGATGAACCACTGCACCGCGTAGCTCAGGTGCGACCCCTCGTCGTTGACGACCGGTGGGGCCAGGGGCGTCGGCGACGGATCGGGAGCGGCGAGCTCCGCCTCGGTGAGCTGCACCCACACCGGCAGCAGGTCACCGTCGACCTGCTGGTCGAGACGGTCGAGATCGACCCGCGCCAGGCTCTCCAGCACCCCGTCAGGCGGGTCGGTCGCCCCCAGCGTGCCGCGCTCCTGGGAGCCGTGGAGCAGACCGGAGACCTCGACCTCGCCATCGGGGACGTCGTAGGTGTCGGGCACGGCGCGGAAGCGGCCGTCGTTGCGGATCCAGCCCCGGTTCACGGCCACGACGCGACCGTCGTCGAGCTCGAGGGGCACCACGACCCACGAGCCGGGGGCATCGTCGAGGCTGCGGCCTCGGATGAGCACCTGCTCATCGGCGCGGTACCGGCCCGTGGCCGTCACCCGCCGCTCGGTCGCCTGCGCCGCGGTCGCCTCGGGCGCACCGTCGGGCACGAGGTCGGCGACGGGCACCTCGGCCTGGGCCAGACGGGTGGCGAGGCGAACGTTGCGGTCCCGCGCCTCATCGAGGCGACGCAGCTGCCACAGGCCGAGGCTCACGAACGAGACGACGAGGGCGAGCACGACGAGGTGCGAGACGATCCACCATGGACGCAGGGCGAACCGGTACACGACGGGAACACTACGGAGCCACCCCGGCCCGCTCCACTCGCCCCCGGTCCGACTGGCATGATCGGGACTTGCCCGACGACGCCCCAGCTCCTGCGCCCACCCGCCCGAGCGGCCCGCCCAGCCCCCTGGCCCGCAACGTGGTGGTGGGCTCGGCCATCGGTTTCTTCGTGCTCGCCCTGGCCGGCGACACCCTGCTGCTGCCGAACTTCGACCGGTACCCCGAGCTGTTCATCGCCGCCAACTCCCGGAACCGCAACCTGGTGCTGGCCAAGCCTGAGCTCGCGTGGTGGGCGTTCTTCGGCATCGCCACGGTGCGGCTGCTCGCGTCGGACCCGCTGTTCTTCCTGATCGGCCGCTGGTACGGCGACGCCGGGGTGCGCTGGATCGAGAAGCGCAGCGCCACCTACGGCCCGATCGCTCGCCGCGCCGAGAAGTGGTTCGGTAAGGCCTCGTACCCGCTGATCCTCATCGCCCCCAACAACTACGTCTGCCTCTTCGCCGGCGCCGGCGGCATGGCCGTCCCGGTCTTCGTGGCCCTCAACGTGGTGGGCACGGTGGCCCGCCTCACCGTCCTGTGGTTCGTCACCGACTCGGTGTCCGAGCCCCTCGACGTGCTCCGCGGCTTGATCACCGAGAACCGGACGCTCGTGTTCGGCATCAGTCTCGGCCTGCTGGCCCTGTCGCTGTGGAGCGACCGGCGCGCCGGCGGCGGAGAGGTCGGTGGCCTGCTCCACCTCGACGAGGAGATCAGCGAGATCGAGGCCGAGGCGGCCACCGCCGAGGCCACCGAACCCGGCGGCCCGGCCGCGCCGGGAGAGGTGCCCGCCGTCGACGGCCGCGGACCGACCCCTCGCCCCCCGGGCTGAACCGGCAGGGCGCTCCGGTCTCCGCCCGAGGTCGGCGCAGGTGCGGCGCGGCCTGACCCGCCCCTTCGGTCCTGGGGCACGGGATGGACGCAGGGGCGACCACGAGGCGCCCCAGTTCGCCCCGGTGACCCGCTAACCGGGGGCGGGCGGCTCGAGGCCGAGCAGGCGGTCGAGGCCGACGGTGACACCCGGGTGGTCGGCGACGGCCTTCACGGCCAGCACCACGCCCGGCATGAACGAGGCCCGGTCGTAGCTGTCGTGGCGGATCGTGAGTGACTGGCCGGTGGTGCCCAGCACGATCTCCTGGTGGGCGACCATGCCCCGCACGCGCAGGGAGTGGAGGTGGATGCCGGCGTGCTCCGCGCCTCGGGCGCCCTCGAGCACGCGGTTGGTGGTCGGGTCGTCGGCCCACGTCGATGACGCCGCCGCCATCCGCTCGGCGGTGGCCACGGCTGTGCCCGACGGCGCGTCGACCTTGGCGTCGTGGTGGGTCTCGACGATGTCGGCGGTCTCGAACCAGGGAGCCGCGAGCTCGGCGAAGTGCATCATCAGCACCGCGCCGACGGCGAAGTTGGGAGCGATCACGCAGTTGCTGGTCGTGAACGCCGTCCGGGCCCGATCCAGATCCGCGTCGCTGAAGCCGCTGGTGCCCACCACGGCGTGCACCCCGTGGCGGGCGCACCACGCCAGGTTCTGGCGGGCCGCGTCGATCAGGGTGAAGTCGACCGCCACCTGGGCATCGGACGTCCTCAGGGCCTGGGCGTCGGAGCTCACCACCAGGTCGGTGTCGAGGCGCGTCACCTGGCGCAGGTCGATGCCGGCGTGAAAGGGGTCGACGGCGGCGACGAGCTCCAGGGCCGGATCATCGATGATGGCCCGGCACACGGTGCTCCCCATCCGTCCACCGGCTCCGAACACTGCGACGCGAAGGGCCATGGGCGCGCACGCTACCGGACCGCTCCGAGCGGCCCGCTGGGGCGCAGCCGCCGCCGTTGTCGTTCAGGCTGGTGCCGAAGGGGTCCCCCGTGGCGGACCGGACGGCGAGGGCAGCTCGGTCGGTGGGATCGGAGCCGTCGGCGGCTCGGCGTCGAGAGGTGCGAGCGGTGGCGCAGGCGGGGCGGCCTCCGTTGGGGCGGCCGGGGGCGGGGCGGGGGTGAGGGGCTCGCCCGGGCCGGGGGGGGCCATCGGGCCGAGCGAGGGGCCCGGGGTGGGCACGGCCGGTTGGGGGATCGTTGCCGATGGGCCCGCTGGCACCGGGGTGGGGCGGGCGTCGCCCGGCGGGCTGAAGGTCCCCGGGATCGACGCCCCCGGACCATCCGCCGCAGGCCCGAACGTCCCCGGGATCGGGGCCGCCGGACCATCCGCCGCAGGCCCGAACGTCCCCGGGATCGGGGCCGCCGGAGCATCGGCGAGCGCCCCTGGGTCCGGTGCCGGCGCAGTCGGGGCAGCGCCCGGCGACGCGAGGGGCAGGGGGACCAGGGCGCCGTTGTGCTGCTCCCACTGCTGGAGCTGCTGGACGCGGAGGTTGACCTCGGCCGCAGCGCGCGGGTCGCGACCCATGCGATCGGCGTACGCCCACTGGCCGAGCTCCTTGAGCCAGGTGTCAGCCACCTGGCCCTGCTGGCCCTGGTTCGCGTTGGCGGTGGCGCTGTTCATCTTGGCCTCCGCCTGCTGGGCGGCCGCCTTGGCCTTGTCGAGGAAACCCATGGGCCCTGCCTCCTGAGATCGGACTGCGCCTCGCAGCATGCACCATCGACCGCGAGCCGCGCCGAGCGCGGCCCGGGGCACCCTCCCCGGCTGCGTGCGCCGGCCGGTCGCACCCTTCCCGCCTCATCCTCGGCCAGCTGTCCACTCCTGCCGTTCTTGCGCCCGATCACCGCGCCGAACCCAGCATCCCGGCGCAAGAAGCGTGCACGCCGGATCCCGACCCACTGGATGGGAGGCCGATGCGCAGCGCGCCGTCCCCTCTTCGAGCCCGACCGGGTCCACGACGGGTCAGATCTCGGCCGCGCCTCGGACCCCTCGTCAGCCGTTGTCCGCAGGCCCGACATCAGGGCGCGTGGCGACCGATCAGCCGTCGCGAGGCGCGGCGGATAGCCACCGGGCGCCGGCGCCGACAGTCCCGCCGACGAGGAACCCAGTGGTGATGATTCCGGCCCACAGCTCGCGCACCCAGACCAGATCGCCGCGGGCCCCGACGAGCAGGAACATGACCGTCCACATGGCGGCTACCGCCACCCCGGTGGCCGCCGGATGAGGGCGTGCTCGAGTGGCGGTGAGGTCCGAGAGCAGACCGTAGGTGACCAGGGCGGCGGTGAGGGGCAGCGGCCCGGTCCACGTCGAGCTTCCGGTGGGGCTGGAAAGCGCCGCCAACGGGGGGGCGAGGCCGAGGAGGCCGAAGCTGACGGTCCAGGTCCCCGCGACCGGGGCGGTGCGGGCCCGGATGCCCACGACCACCACGCTCATCAGGACGCTGAACCACAGGGCCACACCCAGGCTGCGCGAGATGTCGTAGTCGAGCAGGCTGGTGCCGATCAGGGGCTCGGTGTAGGCGCCGGCCTGGAACTGGCTGCCGCCGATCAGCGGCGTCAGGTAGCCGGTGAACAGCGAGATCACCAGCAGCAGGGAGGTCACCGACAGGGCGAGGACCAGGGAGTGGACCGGGTCGAGCGGCCGGTTGGGGCCGTCGGCGAGGGCCCCGATCGGGGCCACCATCAACAGGACCAGGCCCATGAAGATCAGGAGGTGGGGCGGGCTCACCAGGGCCTGGAGCGCGGCCTCCACGCCGAAGACCTCGTGCCATATCGCGTCGGCCGCGCCGCCGACGGTGAGCGTCGCCACCCCGGCGGTGGCGGTGGGCAACATCCGCACCGGGGCGCGGGGGTCGCGCTGCACCGCCAGGAGCCCGATCACCACGGCGGCGCCTGCGATCCCGCTGTAGAGCACCAGGTGCCACCCGGAGAGGAAGTCGTCGTCGTCGAGGGTGACAGCGAACGAGACGTGGCTGGCGATGTCGCCGGCCAGCCCGACGGCGGCCACGGTGTTGGCGACCATGAGCGCCACCAGCGATCCGAAGCCGACGCGATCCGGCGGCTCGACCCATGCGAGGCGTGCACGACGGGGTTCGGCGCGGTCGTCGGTTCGGGGGTCGTCGAGACCCGTCATCGCACCTCCTGGGTGGCCCGCCACCGTACCGCCGGGCCCCGTTCTCCAGTCAGCCGGCCCCAGTGCCGCCGGCGGCGGTGAGCCCCGCGGTGCCGGTCGACCACAGTCGATCGGCCAGATCCAGCAGGGCAACGGCCAGCGGGCCGGCCGACGGCCCCGGCGTGGGGCCCGCACCGGGGCGGGCCGCGACGCGGCTCATCACGACTGCGCCCGTGGCCGCCCTGCCCACGAGGAGCTCGCCGTCGGGCTCCTCACCGTCGGCTGCCACGCGCGCCGTCTGACCGTCGATGCAGACCGCCACCGACGCCGGCGTCCCCGGCGGCAGCGCGGGCAGCACGCGGACCAGCCGCAGCGCGCGGTCGGCCTCGAGAAGGGGACGCAGCGTGGACTCGATCACCGCCGAGGTCAGCGCGCCGTCGTCCCACCCCTCGACGATTGCTGCGTTCAGCAACCCGACCGGCACTGTGAGCCCCTTCAGCATCCCGAAGCCGCCCGAGGCGCGGGTGTTGACCTCGGTGGCCCGCCAGCCGGCGGCAGTGACGATGCCGTCGACGGAGAAGGCGCCCCGATACCCGACCCGGCGACGGAGTTCCTCGCCGACCCTGCGAGCGGCCTCCGCCATCGACCGCTGCACCCCGACCGGCGGGTCGTACACCGAGGACACGCCGGAGTAGAGGAAGCGACGCCCGTCGCGCAGCACCAGGTTCTCGACCGAGCGCAGCACGGCCACGCCGTCCGCGGTGACCACGGCACCGATGCTGCACGGCACGCCCTCGACGAAGGGGGCGACCCGGAAGAGGCCGAGGCCCGGGCCCCGCGCCCCGGGGACGTCCATCTCACCGGTGACCGCCCAGCACCAGAGCCGTCCGGTCGGGGTCGAAGGCGTCGAGCGAGGCGTGCTGGTCGGCGGTGAGCTCGTCGGTCATGGTCTCGGCCGCCAGCACCTCCTGGGTCATGGTGGTGGCTCGGTGGCCGAGGCCGATCCGGCGGACGGCGCCGTCGAGCGGCGGTCCCGTTCCCTCCCCGGCGGCGACGACGAGGACCCGCACCGCGCCCATCTCGTTCAGCGCGGCGACCATCGGCCCGGCCCCCCGCACCGCGGTGACCAGCACGACGACGGCCCGACCGGCCACCCCGGCACGCACCACGCGCTCGATCGTCTCCTGCGCAGCAGCGTCGCTCGGCTCCACCGCTCCAGCATGGCCGTCGCCGACCCGGTCGATCCCGAGGGTTTCGGCTCCGGGCGGGTCCTCTCCGTGGTGCCTGGGGTCACAGGCTATGGTTTCGCTCACGACTGCGCCGCCCTCTGTCCCTCGGCCCGGATCCGGGCCCCGACCCGGCCCGGCGTGGCAACGGGTGGCGCTCGTCATCGCGCTGACGCTGGTGCTGGCGTGTCGCGCCGCCCCCAGCGCCGACGAGGCCGCAGCGCGCTCCCGGCGGGCGGGTCCGGCGGTCCCCACCGCGAGCACTGCCCCGGCGGCAGGGTCGACCCGGGCGCCCACCTCACCGGACATCGCGCCGCGGGGTGGAGACCGGCGCGACGAAGCGACGCCAGAACCGGGCGGGACGGGCGGCACCCCCACCACGACCGCACCTCCCCCGGTGGAGGTGACCCTCGCCTTCGGCGGCGACCTGTTGACCCACATGCCGCTCGTCGCCGCCGCCGGCCGCTACGGCGCCACCGCCGGACGACCGTATGACTTCGGGCCCATGTTCGCGCCGCTGGCCCCCGTGATCGGCGATGTGGACCTCGCCCTGTGCCACCTCGAGGTGCCGCTGGTCGGCGACGGGCAAGAGATCACGGGCTACCCCGCGTTCCACGCCCCTCGGGAGCTGGCCGACGCCGTCGACGCGTCGGGCTACGACGGCTGCTCGACCGCCTCGAACCACAGCCTCGACGGCGGCCGCCCCGCCATCACCGCCACCCTCGACGCGTTCGACGGGCTCGGGTTGGGGCACGTGGGCACGGCCCGAAGCGCCGAGGAGGACCTGCAACCCCGGCTCTACGACGTGGCCGGGGCGCGCATCGCTCACCTCTCGTACTCCTACGGCTTCAACGGCTACCCGCTTCCCACCGACGCGCCGTGGGCGGCAGACCTCATCGACCCCGCCCGGATCGAAGCCGACGCCGCTGCCGCACGCGCCGCCGGTGCCCAGCTGGTGGTGGTGAGCGTCCACTGGGGCACCGAGTACCAATCCGACCCCGACGGCTACCAACAGGAGCTCGCCGGGCGGCTGGCCTTCATGGCCGACGTCGACCTGGTGATCGGCCACCACGCCCACGTGGTGCAACCCATCGAGCGCATCGGCGACACCTGGGTCGTGTTCGGGCTGGGCAACCAGCTGAGCAACCAGAGCCAGCCCGAGCGCCGGGATGGCCTGACCGTGGTCGTCACCGTCGGCGGCCCGGCGGGCGGCCCGCTCGACGTCCGCACCATCGAGGCCGTCCCCACCTGGGTCGACCTCGCGACCTACGAGGTCCTCCCCGCGGCCGAGACCCTCGACCGCGGGGACCTTCCCCTTGCTCTCCGCACCGAGCTCGAGGGGTCCATCGCTCGCACCATGGAGGTCGTCAGCCGGCGCGGCGCGGCGATCCCCGTCCGGGCCTGGTCCTGACGGAGCGGGAACGACCGACCCCCCCGAACTGGTCGCCGATTCGGGGGCTCGGGCCCCCAGAAGCCTGACCACTTCGGGGCTCAGGCGCTGCGATGGCTACAGGTGGAGGCGCCGGGGGACGGGGCCCACCGCGACCACCGACGGGGTGACGGCCAGACGCGCCGCGGCGGCCCGGGCCTGGTCGACGGTGACCTCGCGGTACGACGCGATGCGCTCCGACGCGGGACGCACCCCGCCCCGCTCGAGCTCCTCGACGGCCACGCGCCAGGCCCGGGTGGCCGAGTCCTCGAGGGCGAGGGTGTAGGAGCCCGACAGGTAACCGCGGGCGACGGTGACCTCGCGGTCGGTGGGACCGTCCGCGGCCAGGCGAGCGACCTCGCCCGCCACCAGGTCCCGCACCTCGGCCACCGACCGGGGCGCGCACCCGGCATACGCGGTGAGGGCCCCGGCGTCGACGTGGAGGGCGAGCGACGAGTCGACGGCGTAGGCGAGCCCCCGCTCGTCGCGCACCGACCGGAAGAGCCGGCTGGCCGGTCCCCCGCCGAGGATGTGGGCCACGACCGAGAGGGCGGCGCGCTCGGCCCGGTCGACGGGACCCACCGGCCAGCCCAGCACCAGGTGGACCTGCTCGCCGGGTCGACGCAGGACGCAGGTCGAGGGGCTCCGGGGCACGGGGGCCTCCCGGGTCGGTACCAGGAGGGCCTCGGGCGCGGGGCCGTCGCCCGCCTCGGACTCCCACCGATCCACCATGTCGACCACCGCGTCGTGCTCGATGGCCCCGGCGGCGGCCACGACCATCGAGCGGGGGCGGTAGCGCGCCGCGTGGAAGGCACCGATCTCCTCCGGCCCCATCGACGCGAGTGTCGCCCGGTCGCCGATGACCTCACGCCCCAGTGGGTGCTCGCCGTAGAGGGCCGCGGCCGAGAGCGTGTGGGCTCGATCCTCGGGGTCCTCTTCGGCCTGGGCCAGCTCCTCGAGGATGACCTTGCGCTCCACCTCGACCTCGGTCGGGCGCAGCGCCGGGTGCAGGACGAGATCGCCCAGCAGGTCGAGGGCGAAGGCGGCATCGCCGGCGGGCACCCGCACCTGCACTGCGGTGCGCTCGCGATCGGTGAGGGCGTCGAGGTCACCGCCGCGGGCATCGATCGACTCGGCCACCTCGGCGGCGGGACGCCCGGGGCTGCCCTTGCAGAGCAGGTGCTCGAGGAAGTGCGACACGCCGGCGAGGGGCGAAGGCTCGTCGCGCCCGCCCACACCCACCAGGGCTACGACGGTGGCCGACGCCGCCCCCGGCATGCGGTCGGTGACCACGCGCCGGCCCGAGGCCAGGGTGGTCATCGAGACGTCACCCGCCGGTGCGGGTGGGGCGGGGGCGTCGTCGGATGCAGGGCTGCGCCCGACGACGCCCGTCACCCGCGCACCTCAGCGGCGCCGACGACGGCGCCCGCCGTCACGGTCACCGCCACCGGGGGGACCGGAACCGCCGCGGCGATCGTCACCGGCGGGGCCCAGGTCGCCGAACTCAGCGGCGACCTCGGCGTCGAAGGAGTCCTCGAAGGACACGACCTCGGCCACCGGAGCGGCGTCGCTGCTCGCGCTGCTCGAGCTGCTCTCACGGCGGGGGCCCCGGTCGCGGTCACGACCGCCGTCGCGACCACCACCGTCGCGACCACCACGGTCGCCACGATCGCCGCGGTCGCTCTTGGGCTTGGCCTCCTCGACGGGCTGATCGGCCGGGGTCAGCGAGACCTTGCCGTTCGGGTCGACGTCGTCGACGCGGACCTCGAGCTCGTCGCCCAGGCTGACCACGTCCTCGACCCGGTCGATGCGCTTGCCGCCGCCGAGCTTGGAGATGTGGACGAGGCCGTCGCGTCCCGGGAGGATGTTGACGAACGCACCGAACTTGGTGATGTTGACGACGCGGCCCGTGTAGACGGCCCCCACATCGGCGGTGGGCGGGTCGAGGATGAGCTTGATCTGGCGCTCAGCCTCGGCCACCGCGCCCCGGTCGCTGGAGCCAATGGCCACGGTGCCGACGGTGCCGTCGTCATCGACGCTGATGTCGGCGCCGGTCTCGGCCTGGATGGCGTTGATGACCTTGCCCTTGGGGCCGATGACCTCGCCGATCTTGTCGATCGGGATCTCGAAGCTGATCATCTTCGGGGCCGTCTCACCGACATCGGCGCGGGCGGCGGGGATCGTGGCGTTCATGACCTCGAGGATCGCCAGCCGGGCCTCACGGGCCTGGTCGAGCGCACCGGCGAGCACGTCGGCGGGCAGCCCGTCGATCTTGGTGTCGAGCTGGAGGGCGGTGATGAAGTCCTCGGTGCCGGCGATCTTGAAGTCCATGTCGCCGAAGGCATCCTCGGCACCGAGGATGTCGGTCAGGGTGATGAACTGGTCACCCTCCTTGATGAGGCCCATGGCGATGCCGGCGACGGGAGCCTTGATCGGCACGCCACCATCCATCAGCGACAGGGACGAGGAGCAGACCGAGCCCATCGACGTCGAGCCGTTGGACGACAGCACCTCGGACACGAGGCGCAGGGCGTAGGGCCACTCCAGGAGGGAGGGCACGACCGGCAGCAGCGCCCGCTCGGCGAGCATGCCGTGGCCGACCTCGCGGCGCTTGGTGCCACCGATGCGACCCGTCTCGCCGTTGGAGTACGGCGGCATGTTGTAGTGGTGCATGTAGCGCTTCTTGGTCTCGATCCCGAGGGTGTCGAGCATCTGGTCCATGCGGGGCATGCCCAGGGTGAGCACGTTGAGGACCTGGGTCTCACCGCGCTGGAACAGACCGGTGCCGTGCGCCGTGGGGATCACGCCCACCTGGGCGGTGACGGGGCGCAGGTCGCGCGGGCCGCGGCCGTCCATGCGGACGCCCTCGTTGACGAGGCGCTCGCGGATGACCTTCTTGGTCACGGCGCGGATGGCGTTGCGGATCTCCTTGCCCCGCCCGGCGAGGGGCGCGCCATCGGCATCGAGGTCACCGAGGATGCGGTCGCGCAGGCCCGTGGTGGCGTCGTTGCGCTCGGCCTTGTCCTTGACGGTGTTGGCCGTCAGGACGTCGTCTCGATACGCGCTGACGGCCTCGAGGACCGTGTCGTCGTAGTCGAGCTGCGCCTCGAAGTCGAGGGCGGGGCGCACGCCGGCCTCGGCGACGAGCTCACGCTGGAGGGCGATGGCCTCACCGATCCAGACCTTGCACCTCTCGAGGCCCTCTGCGATGACCGCCTCGGTGACCTTGGGGGCACCGGCGGAGTAGTAGCTCCACGCCTTCTCGGTGCCGTTGCCCTCGACCATCATGATGGCGACGTCGTCGCCGTCGCCGACCGAGCGGCCGGCCACCACGAGCTGGAAGGTCGACTCGTCGATCTCCTGGTAGGTCGGGTGCGGGATCCACTCGCCGTCGGTGGAGTAGGCGAGGCGCACGGCCCCGAGCGGACCGTCGAAGGGCAGGCCCGAGAGCATCAGGGCGGCCGACGCGCCGGTGATGGAGATGACGTCGTGGGGGTTGACCTGATCCGCGCCGAGGATGGTGCTGACGACCTGGGTCTCGTTGCGGTATCCGGCGCCGAAGCTGGGTCGCAGCGGCCGGTCGATGAGCCGGCAGGTGAGGACGGCCTGATCCGCGGGGCGACCCTCGCGGCGGAAGAACGAGCCGGGGATCTTGCCCACGGCGTACATCTTCTCCTCGACGTCGACGGTCAGCGGGAAGAAGTCGATGCCCTCGCGGGTGAACGACGCACCGTTGGCGGTGACGAGGGCCTGGGTGTTCCCGATGCGGGCCACGACGGCCCCCTGGGACTGGGGTGCGAGCACACCGGTGGTGAGCTCGAGGGTCTTGTCGGTGCCCGAGACGGGCGCGGACACGGTGATGGCATCAGCCATGGTGTCTCCTCTCGAGGCGGGTTGCGCCTCGGTCGGTGCGCCGGGCTGGCCAGCTCCCAGTCGGCATCTCCCCGATCGGGCACCTCGTGGTGGACCGGGATGAGGGCGACCGGCAACTGATCGGTGCCCGTGCGCAGTGGTTGGGTTGGAAAAGAGCGACGAGGGGTCCAAGGGGATCGGTCGGTCAGGCGGGATCGCCAGCGGGCCCTTCCTCGGCTAGCGCCTCGGAGAAGAACGGGCCGTACTGATGGGGTCGTCTCGCCTGTTGGCTCGCCTCCTGGGCCGCTCGTCAGGGTGTTGCTATCGGCGCAGGCCGAGCTTGGCGATGATCGCCCGGTAGCGCTCGACATCGTTCTTGGCGACGTAGTCGAGCAGGCGGCGACGCCGCCCCACCAGCATCAAGAGCCCCCGGCGGCTGTGGAAGTCCTTCTTGTGGAGCTTCAGGTGGCCGGTCAGGTGCTCGATGCGCTGGGTGAGCAGTGCGATCTGCACCTCGGGGGACCCGGTGTCGCTGTCGTGGAGGCGATGCTCCGCGATGACGCCGGGCTTGGCGCGGTCGGTGATCTCGGACAATGCGGTTCCTTCGGTGACGGGGCGCAGTGGCGACCCGGTGGGTGTCGGACCCGGCTCCATCGACCGTGTACTGCGGAGCAGCCTGGACGCATCGGAGAGCGGTCGCTCGAGCGCACGAGGGCGCTTCGAGCCAGCGCGAACGATAGCAGCCCCCCGCCCGAACGGGCCGCATCGCCGCCGGCTCTGGGGTCGGCGTCGACCGCGGACCCCCCGGGGACAACCCACTGGGAGCGAGGATCAGGCCGGGAGCCGGGTGACGTTGTCGGGCCGGGGCTCGGGGGCCCGGTCGATCACGCTCCAGCGGTACCGGGGACGGCCCAGGCGGGGCAGGGTGTCGGGCCCCTCGGCTGGGGGCGGTGAGAGCGCCAGCAGCAGCGCGTCGGGGTCGAGGTAGGCCGCGTCGAGGTCGTCGAGGCTGATCTCGTCGAGGTCGTCGGGGCTCGACAGGCCCGCATCCGCGGCGATGCGGGCGAGGATGGCCTCGCCGACGTGGCTGGCGATCAGCGCGTCGAGGATGGCGGGCAGGGTTCGGGGGTCGCGCAGGAGCCACGAGTGCCGGGCCTTCTCGACGGTGACGAGGGTTCCGTGGCCGCGCCGGGCCGCATCGCGGGCGGTGGCCAGCGGGACGGCCACGTCTCGCTCGCCGTGGATCACCACCAGCGGGATCTCATCGGCCGCGATGCGATCGAGCATCCACCCCGAGCCCTGTGAGCGCAGGATCGACACCGCCGGGCCCATCATCCGCCACGGGCGGCGCAGGTGCCCGGCGATGACAGGGGCCACCAGACGGCCGAGCTTGCGGGCCTGGCCGGGGTCACGGAGGAGCGGCAGGGTGCTGATGCTGTCGAGCAGGAGGATCCCGCCCACGCCGGCGAGCAGCGGCGGCGCCACCCGGAAGACGTTGACCATGCGGTCCCAGGTGTCACCCACGATGGCGTCGAGCAGCACCACGGCGATGGCCCGGTCGGGCTCCTGGGCGGCCAGCTCGGTGACCAGGCGCCCACCCATGGAGTGGCCGGCCAGCACGGCGCGACGGATGCCGAGCTCGTCGAGCACCCGGCCCAGGAGGCGGGTGTAGGCCTCCATGCTGGCGCCACCGGTGGGGAGCCCGAGGGTGCCGCCGTGGCCGGCGGTGTCGATGGCGATCACCCGGAACCCGGCGCCGACCAGGCGCGAGAGGGTCTGGGCGTAGAGCATGCCCTCGGCGCTGAACCCGTGGACCAGCACCAGGGGCACCCCTCGGCCGCAGACCGCGACGCCCACCTCGTGGCCGTCGGAGAGGGTGACGGTGTGGCGGGCCAGGCGGGGCAGGCGCCGGGAGCGGATCTGCTCGGGCCGTTCGGCCGGGCCGATGACCGGTGCGGTGTCGGAGGAGGTTCGGACCCCGGTGATGCGCGCCGAGGGCGGGTTGGACCCCCGGCCTCGGTCCCGTCTGCCGTCGGCCATGACCTTCAGCATGCCATCCGCCATCCGCGGGGTCCGACACCCTCCCGGTCGGCGAGGAGCGGACCTCATGCCGTTCTGGGTGCAGGGTTCGGCCTCGTGCGTGAACCGCGCCCTCAGAACCGGCGGCGGCCCAAGGCATTCCCGTCCTGAACGCAGGATTCCGCCTCGTGCGTGAACCGCGCCCTCAGAACGGCCGAGAGGGCAGGCGTCGGCTACTCGCCGGTGGTGCCGTCGAGCAGCTCGCGGAGCACGTCGAGGTGGCCGAGGTGGCGGGCCGTCTCCTCCAGCAGGTGGACCACGGCCCAGCGAAGGGTGAAGTCCCCTCCGGGGGTCTCGGCGGGGTCGTCGAGGCCGTGGGCGGCGGTGACCTCCCGGGAGCGGCCGCACGCCGCCCGGTAGAGGGCTATCGAGTCGGCCAGCGACTCATGGGGCGCGGTGTGGAACTCCCAGTCGGGATCGTCGCCCCAGGGCGCCGACGCCCAGGGTTCGGGCTCGGGCCGGCCCGCGAACCGGTGAGTGAACCACGAGTCCTCGACCAGGGCCAGGTGCTTGACGAGGCCGGCGATGGTGGTCCCGCTGCGCAGCGGCGAGGCGGCAGCCAGGTGTGGGGCCAGGCCCTCGACCTTGAGCAGCACCCCGTCGCGGTACCAGTCGAGCATCCCGGTGAGCGCCTCCCGCTCGGCCGCGGCGCGGACCGGCGGCATTTCCCGTTCGCCGGTGTCGACCGGCGTCGGCGTGCCCCGCTCGGCCGCGGAGCGCTCGATGCAGACCTCGTTGCCCTCGGGGTCGGCCAGCACCACCCAACCGGACCCGTCGGGGAGGCGGCGGTCGGAGACCAGGGTGGCGCCTCGCGCCACGAGGTCGTCGACGGTGACATCGCGACCCTCCTCGGGTTGCAGGTCGAAGTGGATGCGGTTCTTGACGGCCTTGGGCTCCGGCACGCCAATGAAGAGGAGCCCGGGGTGTCGGCCCGTCGGGTCGACGATCAGGGCTTCGGTGTGCTCGAGGAGGTTGGGGTCGTCGGGATCGTCGGTGAAGCCGAGGACGGGGGCCCAGAAGCGGGCCAGCGAGTGGGGGGCGTGGCAGTCGATGGTGACGTGCCGGATGCGGGTGGGCATCGGTGTGGCTCTACTGAAGAAGGGAGCGCCCCGACCGCCGACGCGAGACGGGTCAGGCGGTGGCGGCGAGAGGCGCAGGATCATGGCGGAAGGTCGTCATGGCGCTCCTCTCGTCGGCTGGGCGGCCCAACCTACCTTATACCGGCCCGCCGGGGCGTGGGCGCAAGTTCCCGGGCATCAACCGGCCAGGACCTGGCGGGCCCGGTCGCAGTCGCGCTCGATGCCGGCCACGAGGGCCTCGACCGACTCGTACTTGACCTCGCCGTGGAGCCGGGCGACGAAGCGCACGGCGACCCGCTCTCCGTAGAGGTCGCCGTCGAAGTCGAGGACGTGGGCCTCCAGCAGCGAGGCGTGGGCCTGCTCGTAGAAGGTCGGCCGGCGCCCGAGGTTGATGGCGGTCGGAAGCCTGGTGCCGTCGGCCCGCATGAACCAGCCGGCGTAGATCCCGTCGGCGGGCATCAGGATCTCGCCCGGGACGGCGACGTTGGCGGTCGGGAAGCCGAGCTCGCGGCCCCTCTTGTCACCGGGTGACACCAGGCCCCGGATCTCGTGCGGGCGGCCGAGCAGGGCGGTGGCCCGCTCGATATCACCGGCGACGAGCGCGGCCCGGATCGCGGTCGAGGACACCTTCTCCTCGGGTGCGTCGCCCCCCACTGCATCGGTGGCGTCGGCCCAGATGGCCGCCGCCTCGGCTCCCACGTCGGTCGCCGAGCGCAGGCTCAGGCCCTCGACGGTGAAGCCGGCCTCGGCGCCCGTGGTGCGCAGGAGGGCGACGTTGCCCTGGCGGCGGTGGCCGAAGTGGAAGTCCTCGCCCACCACCACGACCTCGGCCGCCAGGCACCCGACGAGGACCTCGCTCACGAAGTCCTCGGCGCTCTCGGTCGCCCGTCCCTCGTCGAAGCGCACCACCAGGGCCACGTCGACTCCGGTGCCGGCGAGCAGCTCGAGCTTCTGGTCGAGGTCGGTGAGGAGCAGAGGAGCCGACTCGGGCCGCACGACCATCGCCGGGTGGCGGTCGAAGGTGACGACCGCGCTGCGCACGCCGAGCTCCTCGGCTCGGTGCCGGACCTCGGCGATGACCGCCCGGTGGCCCAGGTGCACACCGTCGTATGCGCCGATGGTGACCGCGGCCCCCACCTCGGGCACCGGACAGGGGCCGTCGGCCCGGATGATCTCCACGGCGAGCGACGCTAGACGGGGCCGCCCTCGTGTCCCACTCCCGGGGCCGTCTCCCCACGGGACCTCAACATGCCGGTCGGCTCCACCGTCGGAGATCGGACCGATGCTGTCCCCGGTCGGTGGCACCGAACCCTCCCCCGCCGCCCGCGTCGCCAGCCTCTCAGGCGGGGGACACACCGGTGACCTGATCCGGGGCCCGGAGGTCGACCGACGGAAGGTCGGGGGCGGCCTCGGGCGCACCGGCGACCACCCGCAGGGGGATCACTCCGGCCCAGATCGGGTGGGACAGATCCGCGTCGTCGTCGACCGGTCCCCCGGTGCGGGCCTTCACCGATGCGTCGGCGAGGGGCACCTCGAGCAGCATGGTCTGGCGGGTCTCGGAGCGGTCGGGGGCTCGCGCCTCGGCCGCCCGCCCGGGCACGGCGTGATCGACGAGACGTGTGAAGCCGGCGGCCAGGGCATCGGGGTCGCTCACCCGGCGGGCGAGGCCACGGATCACGACGCTGCGGTAGTTGACCGAGTGGTGGAAGGCGGAGCGGGCCAGCACCAGCCCGTCGATGTGGGTGACGGCGACGCTCACAGGGACGCCGACCTCGGCGTGGCGCATCAGCCGCGAGGCGACCGATCCGTGGAGCAGGAGGCTGTCGCCGTCACGGGCGTACACCATGGGGATCACGAACGGTTCGTTCGCATCAGCGATGCCCACGTGGGCCACGAACCCGGCATCGAGGACGGCGTGCACCGCGTCGCGGTCGTAGCGGGCGCGCGCCGGGGTGCGCTGCACGGTGCTGGCCTCCGACGGTGGTTCGGGGGCGGGGTCCGAAACGAGGGGCAGGTCGGAGGTCACGACCGCGATCCTGGCATCGCCGGGACCGGGTCTCCTCGGACTTTCGTCCAGAACGAGGCCCCCGACGGGCACCTCAGTCGGTGTCCGGCGCCCGCACGGCGCGCAGAGCGCCACGCAGGTCGCGGCCCCGGGCGAAGCCGCGCGCCTCGATCAACCCGACCGACTGCTCGGCGAGGGACAGGTCCTCGGGCGTCGAGGCGCCCAGGAGCGCCCTCAGGTCGGCGTGGTCGTTGGGTCGCTCGTCGTTGCGAGACAGCAGCTTGAGCGCGATCAGGTGACCGATCACGGCGACCGGGACATCGACGCCGGGAAGGAACTCGATGGACTCGGCGGCGGACACCACCTCGGGCTCGATCCCCGACAGCTCCACAGGCCGTCGGACTGTCAGGGGGCGATGACCAGCTCCGGCTTCACGGTGTCGTCGCGGTGGGCGATGTAGACCGCCCGCAGGGCGCCCTCCGCGTCGGTGACGGCCCAGGGTCCGTCGCCGCCGCGGTCGACGCCGAGGTCGGCCCGGGCCAGCACCTTGCCGTGGCCCACGGCGACAGCGATGTCGCCGTCGACGGCCACCTGGTCGAGGTGCGCCACCGCGGCGGTCATCGGCAACAGCCGATCGGGGCCGAGGGCGTCGAGGGGCACAGCGTCGGCGATCGTGTAGCCACCGACCGCCGTGCGCCGCAGAGCGCGAAGGTGCGCTCCCCCGCCGAGGAGATGGCCCAGGTCGGCGGCCAGGGTGCGCACGTAGGTTCCCGAGGAGCACGCGACCGCAGCGCGCAGCACACCCGGAACGTCGGGGACCTCGTCGAGGGTGAAGGAGTACACGGTGACGGGTCGGGCCTGGCGCTCGACCTCGATGCCCTCGCGGGCGAGCTCGTGGAGGCGGCGACCGTCGACCTTGATGGCGGAGACCATGGGCGGCACCTGCAGGATCGGCCCGGTGAGCGCCTCGGCGGCGATCCGGCGGGCGTCGACCAGGGTCACCCCCGTCATGTCATGGGTGGCGGTGACCTCGCCGGCGGCGTCGAGGGTCGTGGTCTCGGTGCCGAGGACGATCTCGGCCTCATACGTCTTGCCCAGGGCGGTGAGGTACCGCAGCAGGCGAGTCGCCCGGCCCACCCCCAGGACCAGCACGCCGGTGGCGTCGGGGTCGAGGGTGCCGGAGTGGCCGACCTTGCGGGTGCCGAGCAGGCCCCGGGAGCGCGCCACCACGTCGTGGCTCGTCCACCCCGCCGGTTTGTCGACCACCGCGACCCCGACGGGGCCCGGAGGCCGCGCCGAGCCCGACGTGCTCACCGGTGAGCCGCGGACGCCGGGGGCAACATCGCCGGGACCGCGAGCGCGGTACACCGGTGAGCGCTGTCGGCTCCGAGCGCTCCGCCGCCAGAGAGCCCGCACGTCCTGGTTCGCCCGCGGCGCTCGCTCACGCTTCGTCGGCGGAGCGCTCGGCCGAGTCTGGTCCGGCTCCGCGGGTCTCACCGGGCGGGTCGGCGTGGAGGCCGCGAAGCACGTCGTCGATGCGGGCCGCGGAGCGGACCACCGGGTCGGGCTCGAAGGTCAGCTTCGGCGTCTGCTTGAGCCGGGTCTCACGGTTGATCACCTTCTGGAGACGGGCCCGCAGCTCGTCGAAGGCCTCGAGCACCTGGTCGTCGGCTTCGGGGCCGTCGAGCACGTCGTAGTGCACCACCGCGTTGGCCAGATCGGCCTCGCACACGACGCTCGTGATGGCGACATCGGTGAGGCGCTCGTCGTCGATGTCGCGGACCGCGTCGGCCAGGACCTCTCGGAGCAGCTCGTTCACCCGCACCATGCGGGGGTAGCTCCGCTTCGGGTTCGATCGCTTCGCCATTGTCTAGTCCTCCTCGATCCAGGCCCGGGTGGCGTCGAGGACCTCGACGCCGGGGCGTGACCACACGTACCGCTCGACATCGTCGAGCACGCCCTCGACCTGGGCGGCGCTGCTGCTGACGACGGCGAAACCCAGGGCGCTCCGCTGCCACGTGTCCTGGTGGTCGACCTCGGCGGCCGAGATGCGGAACCGGTGGCGCACCCCGTCGAGGATCGGCCGGATCTCGGCCCGCTTGGCCTTCAGCGACGTGCTCTGGGGCAGGTGCAGATCGACACAGAGACTCCCGACCACCACGCCACGACCCTACGCGCCCTGCCGCTGCCGCCCACGCCCCGGTTCCGGGCCGCCAGGGTGCGACCAGGCCCAGCCCCCGGCCCGATCGCAGACGACCCGACCGACGCCCGGCACAAGCGCTGGGGTCAGGGGTCTCCCCGAGGAACTGCGACCAGGCCCAGCCCCCAGACCGATAGAAGGCGACCCGATCGACGCTCGGCGCAGCCGCTGGGGGACTGGGGGTCTCCCCCGGGAAGGGGCGCAGCCGATCCAGCTTGCTGGTCGGCGAAGCCAAGCCGTGCGAGCGCAGCGAGCCCGACAAAGCTCGTCGGAGTGGAGCGAGCGAACGACGACGAAACCTATGTGCGAGGGATCTCGCGCTCCTCGAAGGTCTCGATGACGTCGCCCTGCTTGAGGTCCTGGAAGTCGGTGAGGCCGATTCCGCACTCGAAGCCGGTCGCGACCTCGCGCACGTCTTCCTTGAACCGCTTGAGCGAGTTGACCGCGCCCTTCCAGATGATGGTGCCCTCCCGGAGGAAGCGCACCTTCGACCCCCGGGTGATGACCCCGTTGGTGACGTAGCAACCGGCGATGGCGCCGACGCGAGGGACCCGGAAGATCTCGCGCACCTCGGCGTCGCCGGTGACGACCTCCTCGAACTCCGGTGCCAGCATGCCGACCATCGCGCTCTCGATGTCCTCGATGAGCTTGTAGATGATCTCGTAGGTGCGGATCTCGACGCCCTCCTGGGCGGCGAGCTCGCGGGCCAGGCGGTCGGGGCGCACGTTGAAGCCGATGATCGTAGCGTTGGTGGCCACCGCCAGCTGGATGTCGTCCTTGGTAACGCCACCCACGCCGCGACGGGCGAAGGCCAGCTTGACGTCATCGCGCTCGAGCTTCCTCAGGCTCTCGGTGACCGCCTCGAGCGATCCGTTCACGTCGGCCTTGATGACCAGGTTGAGCGTCGCCGCCTCGCCGGCCTGGATCTGGCTGAAGATGTCCTCGAGCTTCATGCCGCTGCCCGAGGTGGCGGCGGTGCCCGAGATGGAGGCGACCCGCAGGTAGTGGGCGCGCTGGTCAGCGACGGCCCGGGCGGTGCGGTCGTCGGGGGCGACGACGAAGTCGTCACCGGCGGTGGCGACATCGGAGAGACCGAGCACGGAGACCGGCTTGGACGGCCCGGCCTCCTTGACGTTCTTTCCGGTGTCGTCGATCAGGGCGCGGACCCGGCCCCAGGCCGGGCCGGCGATCAGCGGATCGCCCACGCGTAGGGTGCCGCGCTGCACCAGCAGGGAGGCGACGGCACCGCGGCCGACGTCGAGGTGAGCCTCGAGCACGACGCCCTTGGCCCGACCCTCGGGGTTGGCCGACAGCTCCTCGACGTCCGCGACCACGAGAAGTTGCTCGAGCAGGTCGTCGATGCCCAGGTCCTGCAGCGCCGAGACCTCGACCATGATCGTGTCGCCACCCCAGGCCTCGGGGACCAGCTGGCGCTCGGCGAGCTGGCTCATGACCCTCTGGGGATCAGCGTTGTCACGGTCGATTTTGTTGACGGCGACGACGATCGGGACCCCGGCCGCCTTGGCGTGGTCGAGGGCCTCGACGGTCTGGGGCATGACGCCGTCGTCGGCTGCGACCACCAGCACCACCACGTCGGTGGCATCGGCGCCCCGGGCCCGCATGGCGCTGAACGCCTCGTGCCCGGGGGTGTCGATGAAGGTGATCAGACGCCCGTCCTTCTCGATCTGGTAGGCGCCGATGTGCTGGGTGATGCCACCGGCCTCGCCGGCGACCACGTTGGCGTTGCGGATCTGGTCGAGCAGCTTGGTCTTGCCGTGGTCGACGTGGCCCATGACGGTGATCACCGGCGGGCGCGAGATGGCGACCTCGCCGTCGGCGGCGTCGTCGAGGGCGGCGACACCCAGGCGCTTCTGGAGCTCGACCTCCTGCTCCTCGCCGGGGTCGGCCAGGCGGACCTCGGCGCCGACCTCGAGCGCGAACATCTCGATCATCTCGTCGGTGAGCGATTGGGTCGCGGTGATCATCTCGCCCTCGGCCATGAGGAACCGGACCACGTCAGCCGCGGTGCGGTTGAAGCGGGGACCGATGTCCTGCGAGGTCGAGCCCCGCTCGATGACGATCTCGCCCTCGGGGACCGGGGTGTCCTCAGGGGTGTACTCCGGCATGTCCATGGGCCGCAGCTCTTCGCGGTTGCGACGGCGGCGTCCCTTGCGACGGGGCGGCCGACGACCCGCAGGGCCACCGGGACGACCGGGGCCACCGCCGGGGCCGCCACCGGGAGGCGGACCACCCATGGGGCCGCCGGGGCGTGAGCCGGGTGGACGGCTGGGGCCGGCGCCGGGACGGGCCCCGGGCCCACCACGGGCCGGACCGCCGGCACGGGTCGGCGACGGGCCGCGA